>JALFCG010000122.1 GCA_022771265.1 Prevotella sp. | reverse complement strand
GATACCGTAATAGAGCAATTGAGGCATTTCGATAGCCGTATCACCACATTGGAGATTTTGAATAATGTCGCTTACGTAGGCTTGGAAGGCATCGATCAGTTGTTGGCGGTTAACATGCAAGGTGATGGTCTTCGCCGTTATATGAATATTGTGGCTGCGTCTGCCAATCCCATGAACAACATACTTCTAATAGACGAGATTGAAAATGGCTTACACTATTCAGCTTATAAGAAACTGTGGAAAGCCATCTTTGCGCTGGCAACCACAACAAACAAGCAGGTGTTTGTTACCACTCATAGCAAAGAAACGCTAAGCCATTTGAATGAAATGCTGGAAGAACATCCGGAGTTTCAACAAGAGATGCGGTTATATACACTCGCTAATACTCCAATAAAAGGACATCAAGCCTATAAATACACTTTTGATGGCCTAAGCGGAGCATGCGAAAACGATGTTGAACTTAGAGGGCTTGCGTAATGAAGAGGTTTCAGATAATAGTAGAGGGCGATGCCGACAAAAAATTCTTCGAGGATTACTATCACCATATTTTCGGAGAGAAAGCCCCTAAAGGCAGTATTACCTCCTTTACGAATTTGGGCGTTTGGTAAAAGAAGTACGCCCAGATATTGTGACAATGGACAATGTAAAATGACAAACCAAGAACTTCCGAAGCTTATATTATGTGACTAAGGCTTTTTAATCATATGACCGAGGGCATTGGAATTATTTGACAGAGGGCATTGGATTTATGCAACAATACAGTCAATATTCTATGTTCCACATTGCGGAACGTATATTCCGCAGTGTGGAACTTACATTCCGCAGTGGTGAATATACATTCCGCAGTGCGGAACATACCACAAAGACCTATTCTTATTATATTATACCAGTAATAATTAATGAATACGAATAGCTGTATTGAATAAATCATAACACCCTATTCAGAAGTGACGAGAAGCCGCTTTCCTTTGTAGAATTTCCTGAACTCGTTGTAGTCCATAAGATTAATACCTTAGTTTATAACCCCCATCTTTCTTGCTTTTTCAACGAGCATCTTCATGAGAGGTTCACGTTCGTTCTCCACACGGTTGTCGAGCACAGCATCCTTAAGGTATTTCTTCAGTTCGCCGACCTCGCGCGATGGTTTCAGGTTGAACATTTCCATTATCTCGTTGCCATCAATTACAGGCTGCAAAAGCCGTTTGTAGTCTTTTTCTTTCAGGTCGGTTAGTTTTTCTCTCACCATTCTGAAGTTTTCCAAAAACATCTTCTTTCTGCCCTCGTTCTTGCTCGTTATGTCTGCCTCGCAGAGAGTGATAAGATCATCAATGTCGTCGCCGGCGTCGTTCATCAGTCGTCTGACGGCACTGTCGGTGACGACTTCGTCGGCAATGACAATGGGACGCATGTGCATATCGACAAGTTTTTGGACGTATTTCATCTTCATGTCAAGAGGCAAGGAGAGGCGGCGGAACACCTGTGGCACCATCTTCGCCCCTATAAAGTTGTGGTTGTGGAAGGTCCACCCTGTTGACGCATCCCAACGCTTGCAACGCGGTTTGCCGATGTCGTGCATCAGTGCAGCCCATCTGAGCCACAGATTGTCGGTCTTTTTACAAATGTTGTCCAACACTTCAAGAGTGTGGTAGAAGTTGTTCTTATGTGCGCGTCCATCTTTTGTCTCCACGATGTCGAGGGCTGTGAGTTCCGGAAGGATGATTTGCAGCAGTCCACAGCGATAGAGGTCAACAAAGCCCCTGCTTGGTGTTGGGGTCATCATTATCTTGTTCAGTTCGTCCTTTATTCGCTCGCCACTTACGATTTTTATGCGTTCAGCATTGCGTTCGAGCGCATCGAATGTTTCCTCGTCAATAAGGAAGCGAAGCTGCGTAGCGAACCTTATGCAACGCAACATTCGCAACGGGTCATCAGAGAACGTGATGTCGGGGTCGAGCGGCGTGCGTATAATGCCGTCTTCAAGGTCTTCAATGCCATAAAAAGGATCGACGAGCTCACCGAAACGGTCAGCATTAAGACATATAGCCATGGCATTGATAGTGAAGTCGCGGCGGTTCTGGTCATCCTCAAGGGTGCCGTCCTCCACCATTGGTTTACGTGAGTCGTGGCTATAGCTCTCCTTTCGTGCACCGACAAACTCGACCTCGGTGTCACGAAATTTCACCTGTGCCGTCCCGAAGTTGCGGAACACGGAGAGATGAGCCTTTTTGCCCAAACGCTGCTTCAGTGCCGAAGCCACCTGAATACCGCTTCCCACAACGACCACGTCGATGTCGTTGGAAGGACGCTCAAGGAATATGTCTCGCACGTATCCGCCTACGACATAACATTCGACACCGAGTTCGTCGGCTACTTGGGAAATAAGGTGAAAAATCTCTTTGTCAAGAAGCTGTGCCAGCTCTTCATCAGTATATATTCTCATTCCTTTCGATATTTAAGGGTGCAAAATTACAAAAAAGTAAGAAAAGGCAAAGGATTTAGGAATGACAACAATGTTAAATCTTCTTAAATAGATATACGGACAACAAAGTGAACCGATTATTTTCAGTAATTTTGCAAAATAATAAGGAGCAATAAACCGGAAAAGATGAGAAATCTGATATTGACGTTGATGATGACAGTAGCATTACAGGTTAGAGGGGAGAACTACCTCCAGTTCTACCCGACCGCGCTCACCTTCGGATTGAACATTGCCAACGTGGAAGGCAGGAGCAGCACAGCAAGACTCGCCGCCTGCTCTGCAATGTCATACGCTATGATGTATGCTGTCGTACAGCCAATTAAGCATTTGACAAGCGAGACCCGCCCTGACAGGAGTTCTGACGACGCATTTCCGTCAGGACACACGGCGACAGCTTTCGTTGGAGCGTCAATACTGCACAAGGAATACGGCATGACTGTCAGTCCTTGGTATTCAGTAGCCGGATACGGAGCTGCTACGGCGACAGGACTTATGAGAGTGATGAAAAACAGGCACTGGACTGGTGATGTGATGGTGGGAGCAGGATTAGGAATAATCGCCACCGAGATTGCCTATCGTCTGGGCGACATACTGTTCAAGGACAAAGGCTTGAAACGAGAAGAGCTCCCCGGATATGGGTTGGCAGACCATCGTCCATCGTTCATAGGCTTGTCTATGGGAATGGGATTAAGCGGAGGGACACTGGACTTCAGTGAAAGCTCCATAAAGCTGAAACGCCACTCCACCACGACGGCAGCGTTGGAAGGTGCATACTTCTTTTCCCGGCATGTCGGAGCTGGATGCAGGTTGGCTGCCAGTTGCACACCGGTATCAGGCTGGGAAAACTCTACAGAAAGCCTTGAAGTGGAAAGCTCCCATCTCACGGAATACACAGCCGACACCGGGATGTATTTCAGTTTGCCCATCAGCAAGAGGCTCTCCATAGGCACCAAGGCATTGGTGGGCGTCAGCTTCATTGACGGTGTTGACATCAATTCCAGCAACGGTAGTGTCACATGCGACTATCTCACGGTCAACGGCAACACTTCAATGAAATATGCGACGGGATTATCATTGACATGTCTCGACAAGAAGAACTCGTCGTGGAGGTTTTTTTGCGACGTCGATTTCTCCCGGAAACGATACGATCTGCTTATGGACGGATTGGCAGAAAAGGAATGTTGCGAAAAGAACGACACCAGAGTGACATTCGGAGCGGCTTTCAATGTGGTTTTCTGATTAAAGAAATATGTTTGATACACAAGGAAGATACAGTCGCCATTTGCTGCTTGAAGGCATCGGGCAGGAAGGGCAGGAAAAGATTGGAAGGGGCAGAGTCCTCATCGTAGGGGCAGGAGGATTAGGGTCGCCAGTGGCACTCTATCTTGCCGCAGCAGGAGTGGGCACCATTGGCATTGCCGACGGCGACACGGTGGATGTGACCAACCTGCAGAGACAGGTGATACACTCCACCAACGACGTGGACAAGGCAAAGGTGACTTCGGCGGCAAGGAAGATGCGCAATCTCAACCCCGACATCAAAGTGGTGGAACACAAAGAGTTTCTCGACGGGAAAAGAATCGTTGAGCTGGCTGAAGACTACGACATCGTGGTTGATGCCACTGACAGCTACCAGTCGAAATACATGATCAACGACGCATGCGTCAAGGCAGGCAAGCCTTTCGTCCACGGTGGCGTGTTGCGCTACGAAGGCAACGTGTTCACCCATTTGCCCGGCACAGCCGACTACCGCACCATCTTCGGCGAGGAGCCCACAGCAACCCATGTGCCCACGGCGTCAACTGTCGGAGTCCTCGGCACCGTGGTAGGCGTGATAGGCACTATCCAGGCTACAGAAGTGATAAAATGGCTGACAGGCGTTGGAGAGCTGCTCACCGACAGCATCCTGACCTTCAACGCCTTGACATGGCAGTTTAACAAGATAAAGATAAGATAAGAAAAATGAATAGAAGAAACATCATCGCCATTGCCACTCTCGCACTGGCACTCAGTCTCACCTCATGCGATAGCAGTTCAAGGCAGACGGCAGAGACACTGTTGGAGGAGGCGACACAGCTGTTCCACGACGGCGACTACGACGTTGCCCTGTCTAAACTCGACTCCTTACGGAAGATATATCCCAACGCCATCGAGACACGCCGCAAGGCACTTACCCTGAAGCAGGACATCTCTCTGAAGCAGGCACAGGAAGACCTTGCCCGCACCGACAGTCTTCTTCAGGCAGTCACCCACGACTACAACTACCAGAAGACAAAGGTCGATAAGGACCGCGAACAGCTTCGCGCCACAGAGGAAGAACTGAGCATGTTCAACAAGACCAAACAGAAGCTCGATTCGCTGAAGGTGCGCTTCGACATGCAGTGCGCAAAGATTAAATACATCCACAAAAAGCAAAAGGAAGACATAAAATAATACTATTTCCCGTTTTCCTTTGGCTGTTTCAAATTAATTAATTAATTTTGCAGCCGAAAAGAACTTTATTATGGACACAAAGAAAGAGTTTGAAGAAGCTATGGCCATATGCAGGGACCTCTTTGAGAAGAAACTGCACGACTACGGGGCATCGTGGCGCATACTGCGTCCCTCGTCGCTCACCGACCAGCTGTTCATAAAAGCAAAGCGCATCAGAAGCCTTGAGATAAAGAAAGTGTCGATGGTAGGTGAAGGCATACTGCCAGAGTTCATCGCGCTCATCAACTACGGCATCGTAGGGCTCATACAGATGGAACGCGGCTTTACCGACGAGGTTGATGTAAGCACCGAAGAGGCGATGGACCTATACGACCGCCACGCCAACGAAGCCCTGCAGCTGATGCTCCGCAAGAACCACGACTACGACGAGGCATGGAGAGGCATGCGCGTGAGCAGCTATACTGACTTCATTCTCACCAAGATACAGCGTATAAAGGAGATAGAGAACCTCGATGGCGACACTCTCGTCAGCGAGGGCATCGACTCAAACTATATGGACATCATCAACTATGCAGTCTTCGGAGTCATCAAAATCAACGAGCAACAACAGAGGCAGCTGGCTTAGAAGTACGGCTGTCAACGTGTGCCGCGCCGCACTTGCCCTGACATTCGTCGTTTCGGGGTTCGTCAAGGCGGTTGACCCCATAGGCACGCAGTACAAGATCCGCGACTATCTGACTGCATGGGGGCTGGAGTCATTGAATGCCGACTGGCTGACCTTGATGGGTTCGATAGCCTTATCGACCGTTGAGTTCTTCATCGGCATCATGTTTGTCTTTGCCATCAGGCGACGTTTGGTGAGCAAACTGACAGTGGCTGTCGTGACAGCTATGACCTTGCTTACAGTGTGGATATACATTGCCGACCCGATAAGCGACTGCGGATGCTTCGGCGACGCCTTCACGCTCACCAACGGCGAGACGCTTGCCAAGAACATCGTACTCCTCGTGGCAGCCGTAGTGGTGGCATTGTCGCCGTTGGACATGGTGCGCCTCCTGAGCAGGAGCACCCAGTGGATAGTAATCAACTACACGGTGGTGTTCATACTCGCCGTCTCAGGCTACAGTCTCTACTATCTCCCACAGTTCGACTTCCGTCCTTACCATGTCGGGGCAGACATAAGAAAAGGGATGGAGATACCCGAGGGGGCGGAGCAACCAGAGTTTGAGACAACATTCATACTTGAAAAGAACGGGGAAAGGAAAGAGTTCACCCTCGACAACTATCCCGACTCGACGTGGACTTTCGTCGATAGCAAGACAGTGCAGACAAAGGCTGGATACGTGCCACCGATACACGACTTCAGCATAACCACTGTCGAAGGAGAAGAAGACATAACAGAAGAAGTGCTCGCCGACAAGGGCTATACCCTGATGCTCGTATCGCCGCATCTCGAGCAGGCTGACGACATCCATTTCGACGAGATAAACCGCATCAACGACTATGCCTCCGACTACTCCTACCGTTTCATCTGCCTCACGGCAAGCTCGCGTAAGGCAATAAACAGGTGGCGTGACCGCACAGGCGCGGAATATCCGTTTGCCATCACCGACGAGACCACGCTGAAGACAATCATCCGCAGCAATCCTGGACTTGTTCTCCTCCACGACGGACGCATTGAAGGGAAGTGGAGCCACAACGCACTTCCCGATGTAACGCCGGAAACACCAGCCATTGACCGCGGAGGCTTAGGAATAAGCACAACCAACGACACGGGCACGGTAGTGGCATTACTCTTGTGGTTTGTCGTCCCGCTGTCGCTCCTGACTCTCGCCGACCGCTTTTGGGCATGGACGAAATGGGTGAGGAGAAAAAGCACCCCAGAAACTTAATTATTTATTAATATAAAAAAGGTAAAACAATGAGAAAGAAAATTGTAGCAGGTAACTGGAAGATGAACATGAACCTGCAGGATGGCATCGCTCTTGCAAAGGAGCTTAACGAGACACTGACAGCTGAAAAGCCAAACTGTGGCGTGGTAATCTGCACACCATTCATTCACTTGGCAAGCATCGCACAGTTCCTCAACCAGGACATCATCGGACTCGGTGCCGAGAACTGCGCCGACAAGGAGAAGGGCGCGTTCACAGGCGAAGTGTCTGCTGAAATGGTAAAAAGCACTGGCGCACAATACGTCATACTCGGACACTCTGAGCGTCGTGAGTACTATAACGAGACACCGGAGATCCTGAAGGAGAAGGTGCTCCTCGCACTGAAGAACGGTCTGAAGGTAATCTTCTGTATCGGCGAGAGCCTCGCTGAGCGTGAAGCAGAGAAACAGAACGAGGTTTGCAAGGCTGAACTCGAGGGTAGCGTATTCAACCTCTCTGCAGAGGAGTTCAAGAACATCGTCATCGCCTACGAGCCAATCTGGGCTATCGGTACAGGCAAGACCGCCACTGCCGAACAGGCAGAGGAAATCCACGCCTTCATCCGCAGCTGCGTAGCTGAGAAGTACGGCGCTGAGGTTGCCGACGAGACATCAATCCTCTATGGTGGCAGCTGCAAGGCAAGTAACGCTCCTGAACTCTTCGCAAAGCCCGATATCGACGGTGGACTCATCGGTGGTGCTTCACTGAAAGCCGCAGATTTCAAGGGAATCATCGACGCTTGGAAATAATTTATTATGATGAAAGTAATTGCCGCACTGTTGACGCTGTTATGCGTCGCCTCCACATCATCAGCACAGACGTTCACCGAACGCCTGCAGAGAAACGTTGCAGGAAAGGGGAAGGTAACAGTCGTCCATAGTGCGGCGATTGACAAACTCGTAAACGGCAACCAGCCTGACGCCACACCGACAAAGCCAAAGCCAGTCACACCTGCCGATACCGACAAGAAAGCTACCAATCACAACGAAGCTAAGAAAACTCATATTGAAGCCACGAAAACTCATACTGTAGCTACGAAAACTCATACTGAAGCCACGAAAACCGACGACAGTAAAGACGATTTCGACATACCGACAGTCGATATGAGAAAAAAGGTGATGGCAAGAAGCTATAAGGTCAACGGCTATCGCGTACAGGCATTCGCAGGAGGCAACTCGCGCACCGACCGCCAAAAGGCACAGAACATCGGCGACGCTATTAAGATGCAATTCCCCGAACAACCCGTTTACGTTCACTTCTATTCTCCACGGTGGATATGCCGCGTGGGCAACTACCGCACCTACGAGGAAGCCCATGCCATGCTTCTCGAGCTGAAGAAGATGGGCTACCAACAGGCGACCATCGTCAAGGGAAAAATCAGTGTTCAATATTAAGAAATGAATCCAGAAACAGAATACAGGGAAGGCTTGGAACAACTCGCCTCTCACTACAACGACATTCTACGTCTGCTGGGCGAAGACCCGCAACGCGAGGGACTGGAAAAGACTCCTATGCGCGTGGCAAAGGCTATGCAAGTGTTGACAAGAGGATACGGCATGGATGCCCACAAGGTTCTCACCGACGCTCTTTTCAAGGAAGACTACCGACAGATGGTTATCGTCAAGGACATCGACTTCTTCTCACTCTGCGAGCACCACATGCTCCCCTTCTACGGTAAGGTTCACGTGGCTTACATACCCAACGGCTACATCACGGGGCTTAGCAAGATAGCACGCGTGGTTGACATCTTCTCCCACCGACTGCAGGTGCAGGAACGCATGACACTGCAGATAAAGGAATGTATCGAGCAGACCCTCCATCCTCTCGGGGTGATGGTCGTCGTGGAGGCAAAACACATGTGCATGCAGATGAGAGGAGTGGAGAAACAAAACTCCATCACCACGACAAGCGACTTCTGCGGAGCGTTTAACCAGGCGAAAACCCGACAGGAATTCATGAACCTGATACACCAATAGAGATTATTTACAACAAACCGCTAAAACCTAACGTTTATGCAACAGCCTGACAGGGGACAATACAAGAAAAGCCCCATCGTTGACCTTTTCCTTCGCAGCTGCTTAGGAAAACTTATCATTATAGCAGTCATTACCGGCATCATACTGCTCATAGCAAAGTTCACTGTTCCTTCGACAGGAAAGATGCAACAGGAGATGAACGACGACATCAAGCAATGCATCGAGGAATGCCAGGCGAAGGACGCTGACGCTTCCGACGACCTCGTACGCAACGCCATGTCGATATTCACCCATTCCGACTCCATTGCCGACGACGGTTCCATGGACACCTTCCATAAGCACAACCGCATAGAATACTATCGCCACACGTTCTACCACACGGCATATCTGTTCAACAATGTCATCCCCAACGGAAAACGCGTAGGCATCGGTATCTTCGGTGTGGTCATCCCGACGCTCGACTACAAGGACTTCATTATGCGCATGGCTCCCATGCGCAAGGACTACAACCAGCGAATCATCAAAAACGAATTTTCCATAGATGTCGATCCCGAACAGGATCCGGACTTCGGCGACACATATAATACTTATCAGTAACTTCACCTCCTTCCCTTAAAGAACGAGGTCATTAGCGCTGCACATTCTTCTTCCAGCACGCCTCCAACTATTTCCGCCTTCGGATGCATTGCCTTTGGAGCATAACGCTGGAAACCACGTTTATCGTCGTGTGCGCCAAAGACAATGCGTGGAATTTGTGCCCAGCCGATGGCACCAGCACACATCACGCACGGCTCTACGGTAACATACAAAGTACAGTCAGTAAGATATTTGCCGCCAAGAGTGTTGGCGGCTGAGGTTATCGCCTGCATCTCGGCATGAGCCGTAACGTCACATAGGGTCTCCGTCAGGTTGTGGGCACGGGAGATGATGCGACCCTTGCACACCACTATCGCCCCGATGGGTATCTCCCCCACCCTTTCCGACTCCTGCGCCTCGACGATAGCCTTTCTCATGAACTGCTCGTCAATCTTTCTCTGCTCTTCTGTAGTCATCGTATGTGTTCAAAAAGCGGATTTATGCGTCGAAGAAAGTCATGCCTGTATCTGTTGTCGGTCGTTCCACGCCGGGATAAACGGAGCAGAACTCGTTCTTCAGTCGCTCCACATATCGTCTTGCCTCCCACTTCGCCATCGGCAGGTCGTGCATGAGGTAGTTGCCGCAGGTGGCCGCTGTGGTGCCTGGCACCTCGCCATCATAGTCAATGACGAAAGAGAATGCCTCGATCATCAGCTCACGGATTGCCTCACACGGATAGTTGCCGCTGACTATGAGATAGTTTCCCGTCAGACAACCCATCGGTCCCCAATAGACGATGTGTTGCTTCCACTTGTCGTGGTTTCTAAGGTATGTAGCCACGAGGTGCTCTATCGTGTGCAGGGCGGCACAGTTCACGGCAGGCTCATGGTTTGGGGCTGTCATTCGAATGTCGTAGGTGGTTATGGCGTTGTCGCCAACCTTGTCTTGTCGGGACTTGTATATTCCCGGCTTCAAGTTGGTGTGATCCACTTGAAAACTTGCTATTAGTTCCATTTCTCTTTCTTTTACATTATATCTTCTGCAAAGGTAGTCATAATTGACGTAACCACCAAATTTCTCTCGTTTTTTTATGAAAATAATGCCAACTCCTTCACGGCTTCATGGTAAGTGCCGGAAACGGGGATGGGCTTGTCGTAATGCGACAAGGTGAGATTACAGCCACTATACCGAAAATTGCTCACACTCGTGGCGTCTGTGGTTTGGTTCCAATTCTGCCAATGCCGACTATGTGGAATCTTATGTAGGAGGCCACATTCGTCCTATAAAGGAATAAAAAGAAGGGTAATGTGACGAATTGCAGAAATTGTGACGAACGTCAATGCCATTTGTCACATTACCCGTCCATCTATCCCTAACTGTTGCAGGGTTGAAAAAAAAGACTTACCTTTGCACACGTCAAACAGTATAAGTAATTGTGTTTATATGGAATCACCTATGGAGACGATTGATTTTTATATTAAAGTAATTGTGCAATACCCGTTGTGAAACGCGTAAAAAATAGGTTAATTCAATTTTCTTGTATTTAGGATAACACGCAATATGGCCAGCTGTCATTCACGTCGAACAGGACGGAATGAAGCCGGTCATAATTGTTTATTGTATTTAGCCTCCAACTCGGCAATGCGTTGCTTAGTCTTTTCCATAAACGCGAGGTAGTCGGGGGAGGCTGGATTGAACGGACGATGGTTGAGGGCATCGCGCACAGGCTTCCACTCCTTTAGCCACTGGCGGGAGCGGTCGGAGAAACAGGTCTCGACAAGACGCTCCCAGATGAAGTCAACGGCTTGCGGCGAGGGGTGAAGCATGTCGGCAGCATAAAAGCGGTAGTCGCGAAGCTCGTCGTTGACTATTTCGTACGCCGGGAAATAGCTGACGCTCCCCTGCCCTGCTGAAGAGTTGACATTGACGCATTTGTCGGCAGCAAGCAAGAGGGTAGCCTTGGAGAGCTGGCTCTCGTGATAGCCGTATTTTGCGTAACGGATGGGGCTTACGGTGAGAATCACATGAACGTCGGGGTTGACCGAACGGACAATGTCGATAGCCTTCATAAGACAAGAAGCGCACTCATCGACCGTGAGTTCTTCCTCCTGGAAAAGGCATGCAGGCCGCTTTTGGCAGTTATCAACAATCTCACCTGTTTCCTTCAGCCGATAGACGTGGTTGGTGCCGAGCGTGAAGAACACGATACGAGGTAAGAAATTTTCCTTTCTTTCTTCTCCGAACAGGCGTTCCACCGTGTGCAGAATGCTTGCGGGATTATACATCACGCCAAAAGGGTTGACGACAGCATCATACTTATTGTCAATAAACCGTTTGCCTATATTGTCGGCGAAACAAGACCCGACGAACAGCATCTGCTCCATCGGCTCAATTCCGAACGGCATCGTCCCTATCTCAACAATCGTTCTAAAATCCATTGTTCCCTCGTTTAACTTCTACTAACTTGCAGCCCCCTCTTGCTCAACGACATCTCTACGAATCGGGCGTTGGCGTTGTGGCGGTTGGCGTTGAGCGTCTGTTTTATGCGGGCAGCGGCATCGGGGTCTTTTGCCACCATGTATAGATATCCGCCTCCACCGGCACCAGGAAGTTTGTAGCCAAGGCAGAGGTCGTCGATGAGCGAGGTGATGTGGCTTACCTCTGGGGGATTGGTGCCGCTGTCGAGCAGTTGGTTTTGCTGCCATGTCTTGCGCACGAGATTGCCCATGAGACGGAAGTCCTGACGCTGTATAGCCTCATACATCTCCATCGTGTGAGCCTTCATCTGTCGGAGCAGTTCGAGTTGGTGACTGCTGTTGAGGAACATCCGACGCACTATTTCTGCAAGTATGGTCTTTGCCGTACGCGTAATGCCAGTATAATAAAGAAGGTGGCACGACGAGTATTCGGGCTGGAGGAAGATGTCGTCGGGTAACCAGCGCACCGTCGGGGTCTGACAGAAGCCACGTTGCGTCTGCAGCAGTTTCACGCCTCCAAGGACTCCTCCAAACTGGTCTTGCCAGCCACCACCGGTAGTGAGCATCTGTTCGAGAGCGAGAGTGCGTCGGCAAATCTCATTCTTGTCCCATGCCAACGAGCAGAAGTCGTTGATGGCTCCGAGCACCGTTGCTGCGAGTATGCTGCTCGTGCCGAGACCGCTACCTGCTGGTATGGCAGAAAGCAGTGTCAGTTCTATGCCACATCCGAAATATTCGAGCTGTTGCCTTAGCGAGACGTATTTCTCCTTGCAGAACTCGGGATTGAATCCGGCAAGCACGAGGGCGGCCTTTGGTATGGAGAACGGACTGCCCACACGGGTGAAGTCTTGCAGTTGCTCGTAGGTCTCGATTGTCTCGATTGCTCCGAGGTCGATGCTTCGAAGTATGATGTGCGGTTCACGGCAAGGGCGGATATATGTCTGCAATGGAGGCTGTCCGTTAAGCTCGATGGCGAGGTTGATGACGTTGCCGCCTTCCATCAGACAGTAAGGCGGAGTGTCGGTCCAACCTCCCGCTATGTCTATGCGCACGGGGCTTCTTGCCCACACTATCTGGTCGGAATAGACCGCCATTCGAGGGATCTGCCTTTCTCCCGCGAGAGCCTCCATCAAGCCTTGGCGCAGCAGCGCGAAAGCCTCACTCTTCCCTCTGTTCTCTTCCGACGGCATCTCATTATTCTTCAAGTCGCCCCTAAACATCGCGTCGTGCATGCGGATGAGAAGAGGTGTATCAGGAGGAAGTGGCGAAGGCTCGGCGATGCCGAACTGCCGGAACTCCCTGGCAGCATCCTCAAGGTCGAGCTGGTAGAACACGCTATGGCGATAGTTGGCTGCAAGGGCAGGCCAGTTAGCCTTCCGGAATGCCGCGCGCTGGCTGAACAACCGGCGCAGGTTGGCGCGGTCGCTTATTTCCTCAGCCGAGAGGAACGCGTCGCCATCGAGAGTATGGTTGGAGAAGGTGTTGGAGGTGTTCTGCGTGATGAGCATCGCCTTCAGTATCTCTCCCATCTCCCCGCGCTTGTCCAAGTCGCCGCTGACCACGGGAAACATTTTTTTCTTTTGCTGTTCGCCTTCGAAGCGGTCGTCGATATGGTATGGTCTGAGCACATAGTCGTTGTCGCCGATGGGCACTATGTCGATACACTGTCCTTCCACGAGGGTCAGTTGCCAATCGTTTTCGGGCACTCCGGTTATGACGTTGTCGTGACACAGTGTCCATCCGTTGGCGATGTGGCTGTTTTCAATCCAGAGGTTGGTGTTCTCCGCCTTTATCTGCAGGTCAACGACTGAGTTCTGTACGAATATCGACGGATGTGGCTTGTGGTCCTGATGGCGTATCTCTCGCTGGTCGTTGACGATATTCTGTATGGCGAGCGTCGAACTGATCATCTCGCGCGACGTGCCGAAATGGTAGAACTCGCCTCCGGGAAGAGGGATGACGGCAACGGAGAGGTCGCGGAGGTCGGGAGCATCGACGATAGGGTCAGTGCCCACGGAGCACCCGAACTCGGAGTAGAGGTCGTATTCCCTGATGTTGCCGTTGTCGTCCTTCGAGTGTCGTACAAGCAGTTCCACGGCACGGTCGCTGAGCAGCCACACGCCTATGTCGGTCAGGTAGTAATGGGACAGGAGCAGTTCGCTGAGAGTCTCTACAGAAGGCTTTTGCAGCATCTTCTTCAGCACGTTGGGAGTCTTGCGGTCGGCTACGAACACGCCGTGGTTCTTTGCCGTTGACGAGTCGAGCCACAGTCCGTAGCAAACTATGTCGGCATCGGGAATAGGCGGCAGGTGTCGGTCTGCGCGTATATAAACGTCGCCGCTGACCACCATAGTATGTATGTTGTCGGGTGCGGCAGCCATGATGCGCTCGTATAGCGGCAGCTGAAGCTGCAGCAAGTCCTGCGACAGGCGTTGTCCTATTTCCCATCTGAATACAGGCACGGGAGTGAGTATCTTTCCCGAAGGCGCGTATGAAGGCAGGCGTCTGCTTTGTCCCCCGGCGTGCAGGAGAATCTTCCGGTCAGCCCTGAGCCATTCTGCGAACGACCGTCCGTCGTTCTCGCTTCTGAAGCACTCTTCGAGCAGCCACGTTGTTCCTCCACCGCTTCCGAGTCGGTGTCCTATTGGGTCGCTTGTACAGAAGAACTCCTCACGGCTGACTCCTGTCACGTCGTGGAAGCTGTTCACCAGGTTTGGTGGCAAAGAAAGCAGTTTTTTCATCATCTTCAGCTTGTTTATGCGCCTAAAGGCGGTAAAAATCCTTGCAAAGATAAATAAAAAAAGGAAGAAACTTGTGTTTTTCAGGAAAAAGTTGTACTTTTGCGAACACATTGACTTATTTCTAACCATTTACCGCATAATGACATGAGCGAAAATACGATATTGATAGAAAACAAGCGAAACGGCCTATTGATAAAAAACGGGGTGAGCTTCCTGCTTCCCTTCATCATGATTACCTCCTGCTTCGCCCTTTGGGGCTTTGCCAACGACGTGACGAGCCCGATGGTGAAAGCCTTCTCCAAAATCTTTAGAATGAGCGTCACCGAAGGGGCGATGGTGCAGGTTGCCTTCTACCTCGGCTACTTCGTCATGGCGTTTCCCGCCGCGTTGTTCATTCAGAAATACACGTTCAAGTCGGGCGTGCTCATCGGTCTGGGGCTGTATGCATTGGGAGCGCTGATGTTCATCCCCGCAAAGACGATAGGTGTCTATTTTCCTTTCCTGCTGGCTTATTTCGTGATGACCTGCGGACTGTCATTCCTTGAGACGAGTTGCAATCCGTTCATCTACTGCATGGGAAGTGAAGACACCGCCACCCAGCGTCTCAACCTTGCACAGGCGTTCAACCCGATAGGTTGCCTGGCGGGACTGTATGTGGCGATGGAGTTCATTCAGGCAAAGATGAGCCCTATGGACACTGCCGCCCGCAGCGCGCTTTCCGATGCCCAGTTCAACCTTATCAAGGAGCACGACCTTGGCGTTCTCATCCAGCCTTACGTGTTCATCGGCGCTTTCATAGTCATCCTGTTGGTGTTGATAAGAGTGACTAAGATGCCCAACAGTGGCGACACCCACAGCGGCAAGCCCATGCGCCAGTCGCTCGCCGAGCTGTTGGCAGCAAGAAACTACCGTGAGGGAGTGATAGCCCAGTTTTTCTACATTGGTGCGCAGGTGATGTGCTGGACCTTTATTATACAATATGGTACGCGCGTGTTCATGAGCGAGGGAATGACCGAGAAGGCTGCAGAGATATTGTCGCAGAAATACAACATCGCGGCAATGGTTCTTTTCACCTGCAGCCGTTTCATCTGCACGTGGTTCCTGAAATACATCCAGCCCGGTCGTCTGCTTTCCATACTTGCCATTGTGGGCATGTCGGCAGTGGCAGGAGTCATCTTCTTCACCGACCGCAATGGTCTTTACTGCCTTGTGCTTGTCAGCGGCTGCATGTCACTGATGTTCCCCACCATCTACGGCATAGCCCTTCGCGGCTTGGGCGACAACGTGAAGATGGGCGGTGCGGGTCTCATCATGTCGATACTCGGCGGCTCTGTGTTCCCGCCGTTGCAGGCTTTGGTCATCGACTCGGGCGTAGAGATTGCGGGCATTCCGTCAACCAATATCTCTTACGTCATCCCCTTCATTTGCTTCCTCGTTGTCGCCATCTATGGCCATAGGGCTTACGTCAGGCACAACATCAAGCAAGACTATTACTAAACCAACAAACTACAAGGTTAGTTGCCAGGTGAACGCACAAAACGCTGACAATGCCCTCCAGCAGGTGCTGAAGGGACTGCCCTTGACATTTTCCTTATCGGCAAGGACGGCAAGGTCATCAACAGTAATGCTCCACGCCCATCGTCGGGCAAAATAAGACTACTGTTAGATAACGCTTTGTCAAAGTAAGCTGAATAAAATACACAGAAAAAGCCGAGATTGCAAAATAAGCAACCTCGGCTTTTATTATGTATAACAATTATTTTACTCCGTAATCGGACGATACTTCGGAACGAGAGTCTTCATGATAATCCATGCAAGGAGGTAAGCGACGGCACAGATGCAGAAGATAATCATGTAGCCGGCTTCCTTGCCGTCGAAGCCAAGGAACGAGAATGCTGAGCCCTGACCTTCAGAGAAGGTGAAGAGAGCACCGGCTCCCTTGTTGATGAGGAACGAGCCTACACCGCCTGCCATACCGCCAATACCTGTGATGGTTGCGATGGTTGACTTCGGGAACATGTCGCCAATGGTAGAGAAGAGGTTTGCCGACCATGCCTGGTGACCGGCTCCAGCCAAACCGATGATGATGGCTGGCCACCATGCCGACATTGCGCCGAGAGGCTGGGCAAAGAGGGCGAGCAACGGGAAGAAGGCGAAGATGAGCATCGAGAGCATGCGTCCGCCGTAAGGATTCATACCCTTCTTCTCAACAAAGAGCTTGGGCAGATAGCCTCCGTAGATGGAGAGCACTGTAACGATGGCGTAGAGGGTGAAGATGAGCATGATGGCCTCTGAAGAGCTTGACTTGTAGCCATACTGGTCAGAGAAGTATGCAGGTGCCCAGAAGAGATAGAACCACCAAACACCGTCGGTGAAGAACTTACCTGTGATGAACGACCATGTCTGACGATACTTGAAGCAACTCCAGAACGGTATCTGAACCTCTTTCTTCTCCTCAGTGGCTGCAGCGGCTGCAGGAGTCTCGTCGTCTTGATGGATGTAGGTCAGCTCAGAGGTGTTGACATACTTCGACTTCTCGGGCTGGTCGTAGAGGAACACCCAGAAGCCCATCCAGATGAAGCCAAGTCCACCGATGATGACGAAAGCCATCTCCCAGCCTCCTCCGATGCCCGCATCCTTGAAATACTGTGCGAGAAGTGGTATGGTGGCGGGTGCGGCAAGAGCGCCTACCGATGCTCCGGCATTGAAGATAGAGGTAGCGAAAGCACGGTCCTTCTTCGGGAAATACTCTGCAGTCACCTTGATGGCTGCAGGGAAGTTGCCTGCCTCACCAAGGGCAAGGATACAGCGGGCGGCTACGAACAGCCACACACTCGTGGTGGCGATGATGAGAGCAGCGGCAGAACCAGTCTGCACGGCAGCCATCTCAGCCACTGATGCGTAACCCTCAAGCTGCACTGTCAGCCATCCGCAGAGGGCATGGGCGACAGCACCTGCCGACCACACTCCGATAGCCCAGAGGTAACCTTTCTTCGTACCCATGAAATCGACAAACTTTCCTGCAAAGAGCATGCAGGCTGCATAGACGATAGAGAACACTGCGGTGATGGTGCCGTAGTTGTCATCAGTCCAATGGAACTCTGGAGCGATGAAGTCTTTCCATGTCAGCGATAGAACCTGACGGTCCAAATAGTTGACTGTCGTTGCCACGAAAAGCAACGCGCACATGACCCATCTGAAATTGGTCATTTTCTTTGTTTTGATAGAACTCATTTTAAATAGGTTATTTTATTTTGTAATGTTTTTAATTCAATAATGATTTCTTTCTGCTGCAAATTTACACAAAAAAAACGAAATACGGCAACTTTCGAGAAGAAAATTGCCGTAAACGTTTGATTTAGTCTTGGAAATATACTTTTTTAACACGATTGCTGATGCCCGTTAGCACTTCGTAGGGTATTGTGTCGAGAGTGTCGCTAAGGACTGTGACAGGAAGGTGCTCGCCGAAAATCTCCACCGTGTCGCCCTCGCGGCAGTCGATGCCCGTCACATCGACCATCGCCACATCCATGCAGATATTGCCTACGTAAGGTGCTTTCTGACCGTTGACGAGACAATAGCAGCGGCCTCTGCCAAGATGGCGGTTGAGCCCGTCGGCATAGCCTATAGGAATGGCGGCGATAAGACTGTCGCGGGTGAGCACTCCCTTGCGGCTGTAGCCCACGGTCTCTTCCTTAGGCACGTGGCGGAGCTGGAGGATGGTGGTCTTCAGAGTGCTGACGGTGTTGAGGATGTGGTTGTCGCGACTGTCGATGCCGTAGAGGCCGAGACCTAAGCGACAGGCGTCGAGCTGGCGTTCGGGGAAGTGCTCAATGCCAGCACTGTTGCAGATGTGGCGGAGAATCTTGTGGTCGAAAGCGCCCTGCAGCTTTTTGCTCGCCTCGTTAAAGAGTTCAAACTGGTGAGCCGAGAAGCGGTCGAAGTCATCGCTGTCGCTGCCCACGAAATGGGAGAACACCGAACGGGGAATAATCGCCGACTGACGACGGAGACGGTCGATGACCTCGTCGATGTCGTTCTTCGGGTCGAAGCCTAAGCGGTGCATTCCTGTGTCGAGCTTTATGTGGACAGGGAAACCCGTGATGCCTTCTTTCTCGGCTGCCTTGACAAGCGCGTCCATGAGGCGGAAGCTATAGACCTCAGGTTCGAGGTCGTAGTCGAACATGGTCTTGAAGGCGGTCATCTCGGGATTCATGATAATGATGTTACTCGTAATGCCGTTCTTTCTCAGTGTCACGCCCTCGTCGGCCACTGCCACGGCAAGGTAATCGACGCGGTGGTCCTGAAGCGTCTTCGCCACCTCGACGGCTCCTGCCCCATAGGCGTCGGCCTTAACCATGCAAATCATCTTGGTGTCAGGGCGCATGAACGAGCGGTAGTGGTTGAGGTTTGCCACCAAGGCGTTGAGGTTGACCTCAAGGATAGTCTCGTGTACTTTCTGCTCAAGCAGTTCCGTGATATGGTCGAAGCCGAACTGGCGTGCGCCTTTGACAAGTATCACCTCGTTGGAGAGCGACCTGAACACTTCCGACGCGACGAACTCCTTGACGTCCGGGAAGAAGTATTTCTCTGCTTGGCGTATCTGGCAGGCATGCTCCATCAGTTGCCTGCCGATGCCGATGAACTTCTCCACCCCACGCTTCTCCGCCATGTCGCCCACGGTGCGGTAGAGATCGGCAGGTTGTTGTCCGCTCTGCTGAATGTCGCTGAGGATGAGTGTACGTCGGCGGCCTTTGTGGTCGGGCCGGCGGCTCATGAAGTCGAGAGCGATGTCGAGCGAACTGACGTCGCTGTTGTAGGAGTCGTTGATCAGGGTGCATCCGCGCTGCCCTTCCTTCACCTCTAAACGCATTGCCACAGGCTCGAGCTGCGACATTCTGACGTCGAGTGCCTCCCTGTCAACGCCAAGGTACAACGCCGTGGCGGCACATGCCAACGAGCACTCCACTGAAGCGTCGTCGATGAAAGGCAGATGGAAAGTGCCCTCCTCCACCTTATTATATATATAATGGATGGTTGTTGTCGTGTCCTTGGTCACCACTTGCCTAACGTAGAGGGCTGCCTGCGGGTCGTCCTTGCTCCACGCCACGCGCTTGCCCTTATATCCAGACTTGCGCATGCATCGGCTGACCACCTCGTCGTCGGCGTTATAGACGACCACTTTCGCGTCGTGCATCAGCAGCAGCTTCTCCATGCACTTCTCGTCCATCGAGCGGAAGTTTTCCTGATGCGCCTGCCCTATCGATGTGAGTATTCCGATGGTTGGCTGGATGATGTCGCGCAGCCTGTCCATCTCTCCCGTCTGGCTTATGCCTGCCTCAAGAAGGGCGACCTGCGTGTGCTCGTCGAGAAGCCATACCGATAGCGGCACACCAATCTGCGAGTTGTAGCTCTTTGGCGAGCGCGTCACAACCATCTGTGGCGAGAGCACCTGGTAGAGCCATTCCTTCACCATGGTCTTTCCGTTGCTTCCTGTAATGCCCACCACCGGGATGTCGAACTCGTCGCGGTGGCGTTCAGCCAACCGCTGCAATGCGGCAAGCGTGGCAGTGACCTTCAGGAAGTTGGCGTCGGGATAGCTGCCCATGGCATCGTCTGGCACATCCTCAACCACAAAGTTCCTCACTCCGCGTCGATAAAGTTCCGGGATATAGTGATGACCGTCGTTGCGCTGTGTGCGAATGGCGAAGAACAGTGTTTCTTCAGGGAAACACAACGAACGGCTGTCAGTCAACAGCCATCCGACGTTAGCTTCAGCAGAGCCGATGCGTCTTGCTCCGATGAGCGTGGTAATTTTCTCTATTGTATATTTCATAAAAACTACAACAATTGTTTCTGACGTGCAAAATTACACAATCCTTTTGAAACAACCAAGAAAAAAACGGCTTTTCTACTTCACTCTCCACACAAAGAGTCCTTCAGGGTGTTCGGCGTGAAGGTCAATCTTTAATCAGGTTAATTATAACTTATGCTTCGCCGACTGTCAGCTTACGTTAGCCGCCTGTCATAACTGTGACAGGCGGCTGTCATAACTGTGACAGTCTCGCGAGCGACGTTATGATTAATCGGCAATAACATCTCTTCGTCGTATATAAGCCAGCTTCGCTGGCACTCTACACCCTACAGCAAAATATGTTTGCATGTGAGCCAATAACAAGTGGTATGTTGCCATTTACATAAAAAACATGTTGGTGTTATAAAATTTTTCATTATTGTTATGCTGTATTGAAAAATAATCATTATCTTTGCAGTCGAAACCAAATTGTATAAATATTATGAATAAACAAAGGACATTATTATTATTCATTCTTGCAGTGGGAATGAGCCTTGTCACTGCCGCCCAAAAGACTAATGGCGTTAATCTGACAGCAGCTGACATGAACATCAATGTCACCTTCTACAGTCCCGACATCGTGCGAGTAACAAAAGTCCCGGTGGGCTGCAAGACAACAGACAAGAAGAGCGAGGTCGTGACAATGTCACCACAATCCACCCTACCCGTCGCGGTTAGTTCCTCTGCTTCAGCCGTAAGGTTGAAGTCTTCCTCACTCGCCGTCACCATCGACCGCCGCACCGGTCTTCTCTCCTTTGTCTCTTCCAACGGCAAGCCTCTACTAAAGGAGAAGGCGACTGCCTTTGACACCAGGGCTCAGGGTACCGACAAAGGTCGCTATATTGTGTCAATGACCTACCAGCTCGACAAGGATGAGGCCATCTATGGTCTCGGCACTGTGCAAGACGGCAAACTGAACCGCCGCGGTCTCTCCAAGCGTGTGGAGCAGTCGAACCTTGAGGACTTCCAAAACGTAATACAGTCGGTAAAGGGCTGGGGCATCTATTGGGACAACTACTCCTGCTCGCAGTTTGACGACAATACCCAAGGCATGACTTTCAAGGCTGAGGTTGGCGACTGTGCCGACTACTATTTCATGTATGGCAAGAATGCCGACGGAGTGAACGCCTGCATACGTCAGCTTACTGGCGACGTGCCCATGTTCCCATTGTGGACATACGGATTCTGGCAGTGCCGCGAGCGTTACAAATCGTCGAAGGAACTGCTCGAAGTGGTCGATAACTATCGTCGCCTTCAGGTGCCCCTCGACGGAATAATCCAGGACTGGCAGTATTGGGGCAACAACTATCTGTGGAATGCCATGGACTTCCTCTCCGAGCATTTCACCGATGGCAAGCAGATGATTGACCGTGTGCATGAACAGAATGCCCACATTATGATTTCCATTTGGGCTAGCTTTGGTCCTCAAACCCAACAGTTTGGCAAACTTGCCGAGAAAGGACTCCTCCTTCCTATAGAGACATGGCCGCAGAGCGGGCTTTCCCACATTTGGCCGCCACGCATGGACTATCCTTCGGGGGTCAAGGTGTATGATGCCTACAGCCCAGTGGCTCGTCAGATATATTGGGACCACCTGAAACGGCTTTTCGACTACGGTATCGATGCCTGGTGGATGGACTCCACCGACCCTGATTTCTTTAATCCTCGCGAGAGCGACTACGACTACAAGACCACGATGGGCTCGTGGCGCAGCGTGCGCAACCTATTCCCCCTTGCCACTGTCAAGGGCATCTATGCCAACCAGCGCAAGGTGTCAGCCGACAAGCGTGTGTTCATCATGACACGATCTGCTTTTGCAGGTCAGCAACACTACGGTGCAGGACTGTGGTCGGGCGACGTAGCCTCCACATGGGACATGCTTCGCAAGCAGGTTCCCGCAGGTCTGAACTACACCATGACAGGATGCCCGAATTTCAACACCGACATCGGCGGATTCTTCTGTGGGTCATACAACACCGACGGTGCAGGTTCCGCGCCACGCAATCCTCAGTATCAGGAACTCTATGTTCGTTGGATGCAGTATGGACTCTTTTGTCCTGTTTTCCGCAGTCATGGTGCTGACGCTCCGCGTGAGATTTATCAGTTTGGCAAGAAGGGGGAGCCTATATATGATGCCATAGAGAGCACCATTCGCCTGCGCTACCGTCTGCTGCCTTACATCTACAGCACGGCATGGCAGGTCACCTCAGCCAACGAGAGCTATCTGCGTGCCTTGACCTACGACTTCGCAGCCGACAAGAACACATGGAACATTGGCAACGAATTCATGTTCGGTCGCTCCATCCTTGCCACTCCAATCCTTGACCCTCAATATACCGAGGAGAAGATATTCAAGGAGGATGCCATGAGCGGATGGGACAAGAAAGATGGGAGATTTGAAAAAATGAAAGATAGAAAGATTGATTTCTCTGAGGAGAAGACGACAACAAAATATCTGCCGAAGGGCGCCGACTGGTACGAGTTCTACTCTGAGAAGCTCTACAAGGGCGGACGCAACATAACCTTCGCCACGGCCATCGACCGCAACGCAATGTTCGTCAAGGCAGGAACAATCCTTCCTCTTGCCCCGGTGATGCAGTATGCTCAGCAGAGCCAATGGGACAATCTCGACATCATCGTCTATCCAGGCTCTGACGCTGTCTTCACCCTCTACGAGGACGAGGGCGACAACTACAACTACGAGCGCGGCATGTACTCCACCATCACGATGAGGTGGAACGACAAAAGCCGCACACTGACCATAGGCGACTGTCAGGGCAAGTTCCCCGGAATGTTGCAACAGCGCAAGTTCAACGTGCGACTTGCCGGTTCCGCCACTGTCAAACCTATTGACTATGACGGCAAATCAGTATCGATATCGTTCACAACATCTGCAACTTCAACCCTATAGACAGTCCAAGGATGTCGCCCAGCGACACCTTGCGGTCCATGAATGCTGAACGGACGTAGAGGTCGCACGAACTTATCTCATAAAACAGCGTGACGCTTTTTAGGAACTTCCGGCGGTTGGCAGGGATGATTTTCGTCATGCGCTGGCCTATGAATAAGTTGGTGCGCACCTTTGTCTTTAACAACGGGTAATAGTTGTCGGGATAGCGTTCGGGCTCGCGGTCCCAGAACTCCGAACCGAACACAGTGTTGAAATACAGTCCGCAGGACAATGGCTCCAGCATCCAGCCACCTTTCATATAGCAGCTCCAGGGCATGAAGTTCTCCTTCAGCGTCATTGTCATCTTCGCCCTTCTGCTGTGGTAGCGCGGCAGGAAACCAAAGAGAAGGTTTGTCTCCCATTGCTTGTGCTTGCCGTAGTCCCAGCCTATTCCCCACGACATTAACCCCATGTTACCGGCATACTGCATTACGAGCTGTGTCGGTATCAGTTCGCCCCAGTTCTGACGGCGGCGGTGCACTCGCCTGTCGTATCTCGTCGATTGAGTGTTACTTTCTATCACCACTTTCTGAGTAGGCGAGTTGTCGAGATAAAGCATCGAGTCGCGTCTCGACACTGAGTCGGTGTCGCAAGCCAGTGCGGCATGCGTGGAAAACAATATCACAAGACTAAAAACTAACGATTTCATAGCTGTATCCGTAAGGTGTGAATGTGAATAACATGTAGTTGCGGTGGTAGGCAGCGTCAACGCCGTAGTATATCATCCCGTCGCCATAGATGTCGTCAGCATTCTGGCTGTGGTCGTGACCGTTGATGCAGAACAATGTGGATTTCATATGCCAGACATAGTATTCGAAGCTCTTCGCAACGTTGTTGTTGAACTGGTCACTATAGGGACGTGCGTGCATACACACCACCGTGCGGTCGTAGAGCGTGGAGTCGGCGGTGAAATGCTCCTCCATGAAGTCGAAGTTGGGCACTGCCGCTATGTAGTCGTACTCCGTAGCGTTGGTATTGAGGCATAGGAATTTTATGCGGCCTGCAATGAAACTGAAGTCAAAGTCACCAAACATGGCGTTATAGACTTCCTCGCCAGTGCCGAGAAAGTCATGGTTGCCTATCAGCGCCACGTACGGCGGTCGAAGGTGCGAGAGCTCGTCGCGTGTCCACATGAACTCCTTCGTGGTGCCCGTGTCGCTGAGGTCGCCAAGGTGGATGACAAAATCGATGCTGTCACGTCTGTTGATGTCGCTCACCATGTCGGCAAGGTCGGAATAGTTGTTGTGTGTGTCGCTGATAAACGCGACGTTCAGAGTGTCGTTGTCCCTGCATGAAGTCTCGATTCTTGCGATGTTAACCTTGTTAATATTTGTCTCTCCGTCGAAGCGCGTGTCGTATGGATGGTAGTCGAAAAGGCTGTCGCATCCCACGAGCATCATGGAGCAGACGCTGAATATAATCTTTCTCATGAATGGTGTATAATTGAAAACTCTGTGCAAAATTACGTTTTTCTATTCTTATGTGGGAATGATAGACTGTAAAAAAAAGAAAGATTTAAGATTATTAACATCGATAGAAGGACTTAGTGGTGGTAAAGAAACATTTTCTATTAAATATGATACAAATCCGTAGTGAATGTTTGAAGGAAAATGGCTACCTTTGCAGAAATTTATTCAATCAGTAACCAATTATTATAATATGCCTATTACAAATTCTGCCGTTATCAAGGGAATGAGACTCTTGCTCGTAACAGCAACTTTTACCATCGTAAGCAATGCGGCTGCACAACAACCGGCTTATCTGAACAAGAACCTGACAGCTCACGAAAGAGCTGTTGACCTCACCTCTCGACTGACACTACAGGAGAAAGCTGACCTTATGTGCGACGAGTCACCAGCCATACCAAGGTTGGGCATAAAACCGTTCAGCTGGTGGAGCGAGGCCCTGCACGGTCTTGCCAACCAGGGCAACGTGACGGTGTTTCCCGAACCCATCGGCATGGCTGCTTCTTTCAATGTGCCTTTAGTGGAGAAAGTGTTTAACGCAACAAGCGACGAGACAAGGGCTAAATGGAATGAGCAATACCTAAACGGTGTCGGTCCGACGAGATTCCACTGTCTCTCGGTATGGACTCCAAACGTGAACATCTTCCGCGACCCACGCTGGGGACGAGGACAGGAGACCTACGGCGAGGACCCTTACCTCACGTCGCTAATGGGACAGGCTGTCGTTCGCGGACTGCAAGGTCCCGAGTCGGCAAAACACCGCAAGCTGCTCGCCTGTGCCAAGCATTACGCCATACATAGCGGTCCGGAATGGAGCCGCCATCACGCCAATATTAATAATGTGTCGCCACGCGACCTCTGGGAGACTTACATGCCGGCATTCAAGGACCTGGTGCAAAAAGCGAAAGTGCGCGAGGTGATGTGTGCCTACCAGCGATGGGACGACGAGCCTTGCTGTGGCAGCACACGACTGCTTCAGCAGATACTACGCGACGAATGGGGGTTCAAATATCTGGTGGTGAGCGACTGCGGTGCCATAGCCGACTTCTGGACTACCCACAAGTCATCGTCAACACAGCTTCATGCTGCCGCCAAAGGCACCATTGCCGGAACCGACGTGGAATGCGGCTACGGCTATGCCTACGCGAAACTGCCGGAAGCCGTGAAGGCAGGGCTTATCACTGAGAAGGAGATTGACAAGCACGTCATACGCCTGCTCGAAGGACGCTTCGAACTTGGAGAGATGGACAACCACAACGATTGTGAGTGGTCGAAGATTCCCACGTCGGTGCTCAGCTGCAAGGAGCATCGCCAACTCTCACTCGACATGGCAAGACAAAGCATTGTTCTTCTAAAGAACGAAGGATGTATCTTGCCTCTTTCCAAGAAACAAAAGATTGCTGTCATTGGTCCCAATGCCGACAACGTGCCGATGATGTGGGGCAACTACAATGGCACTCCTAACACTACCATAACCATTCTTGACGGCATCCGTGCAAAGGCTGGCAAGAAAAACGTCACGTTCCTCAAGGGTTGCGACCTCACGGAGGAATGTATTGTAAGCAGTTTCCTGACACAATGTTCCGCCAACGGAAAGAAAGGCATTAGGGGTACTTTCTGGAACAACACCTCACGCAACGGAAAACCTGCCGCTACAGAATACTACACACGACTCATCGCCGTGACCACCAGCGGACAACACGTCTTTGCAGAGGGTGTGAGAATGGAGGACTTCTCTGCTCTCTACGAGACGACCTTCATGCCAGAGAAGTCGGGTAAGGCGGTCATCAGGATGCAATACACCGGAGCCTTCTCGCTGAAAGTCAACGGGAAGACGCTTGCTGCCGACAGCACATGGCGCGACCAGCCTATGCGCTTTGAGCTCGACGTGGAGAAAGGTAAAACTTACGACGTGGAACTGGCCTACCACACAGTAAAGACATGGGGTGCCAACATGAAACTGAACATCGGCGAGGAACTGCCCATCGACTATGACGACACCATCGACAAGCTCAAGGGCATAGAGACCGTGGTGTTCGTTGGAGGTCTCTCGTCACAACTCGAAGGTGAGGAGATGCCAGTTAAGATTGACGGATTCCGTGGCGGCGACCGCACTCACATTGAATTGCCAAAGGTTCAGCGGGAGTTCATACGCCATCTTGCGGAAGCAGGCAAAACGATTGTGTTTGTCAACTGCTCCGGTTCAGCTATCGCCCTTGCTCCCGAGGCCGACCGTTGCGCAGCCATCGTACAGGCATGGTATCCTGGAATGGAAGGCGGCACTGCCGTTGCCGACATTCTCTTCGGCGACTATAATCCACAAGGCAAGCTCCCCGTGACTTTCTACAAGAGCAGCAGCCAGCTGCCCGACTTCGAGGACTACTCGATGAAGGGGCGCACCTACCGCTACTTCTCCGACCCTCTCTTCGCCTTCGGTCACGGATTGAGCTATACAACATTTGAATATGGAGATACAAAAATCGAGAAACAACCCGCAGGCGATTCTTCACTCTTCATTAAAGAACACCGGCAAACGTGAAGGCACTGAGGTCGTACAAGTGTATGTGCGCCGTTGCGACGACGTGGAAGGACCGCTGAAGACACTGAAGGCTTTCGAACGCGTCACACTGAAGCCTGGAGAGACGAAGACCGTGGACATCAAGCTCGACGAGGAGGCATTCACCCTGTTCGACCCCACGACCAACACCATGCGCGCCATGCCAGGCAAATACGAGTTGTTCGTCGGCAGCAGTTCACGTCCGGAAGAGCT
>JALFCG010000046.1 GCA_022771265.1 Prevotella sp. | reverse complement strand
GTGCACAGGCTAATGCCGCCGGAGCTATCATCGGTTCTAAGTTTGTCACTCTCCTCAAGGAGGCTGACGGAGATGCTGACAAGGCACTCGACAAATTGTTTGAGGCGCTGAAATAAAAGTAGCTTACCTTCCGATGTAGGGCAGACACAAGGGTCTGCCCCTACAGACGGCGGTATGGTAATTCGTAAAGTTTGTGGATTTTTTTCTCTTTGTCACACTTCGAGATGGGTTTTGTATGACTTCGAGATGTTATCGTACTATTGTAATTATTTTTCACGATGCAAAGGTGTGAATAATGACACATTGAGAGTACCTACAGTGACAGTAGTACAGTAGTACAGTATGTTTTTGGAGTGTATGTTTTCCAAAAATTATATTTACTATATATAATATAATATATATATTATATATAGTAATACTAAATAAAGGAAAAGGGGTGACCTCAAAATCATACTGTACTACTGTACTACTGTCAGTCGTGTCAGTTGATGAATGTCCCAAGGTGCCGATTATGAGCAAGTTACGGGGTGCTCGCCAGCTTGTCATTTCAGTTCCCTTACACTCTTTTTCCCGTCGAAGGAGACTATAGTGTCGAGAACATAGCTTGTCGTGGCTGCCGGAATGCCGATTATAGTCTCGAAATGGAAGCCTTCCTTGTCAACATGGGTGAAGCGGATGTCGCCCAATATCGACTGGTTCAAGAAGTCGGCAGGAACTTTTTTCGCATAGTTCTGCTTTGTCATGTCGCTTGAGAACACTTTGTCTGCACCGTGATAGACACTGATATGGATAATATTGTCGTAGTAAACGTTCTCCACCACTACCCCATCGTCGTTGAGACTTCTGCTTAACACCTTGAACTTCGTGGGGTTAACAGTGACATAACAGTGATAGCGTTCATCGGCAAAGGTGACGACAGAGTCGCGCTTTAGCACATGGTTGACAACTGCCAAAACGGGCTGGCGCTTTTTGAAAACCAGTTTGTCGTCGATTGAGTTGCTCTTGTTGAGCCGCAGTTCCTCGCCATTCTGGTTTTTGAACACGAGCACGTTGTCAGACAGTCTTACGATTGGGTAACTCGACGGAGGCTCGCCGATTAGAATCGAGTCGCCCACGACACTGATTTTTGCTGGCTGGCTGGTGCTGTCGGGATAGAAAATGGTGTCGCCCTTGACCATAAAGTTCACCTCCATGGTCTCGGAATCAACCCACACACCTTGTAGCATCAGCTTTGCCTTTGTGTTTTCAACAGCCCTTACCGTGGCTTCCTTCTTCTGTTGGCAGGCAGTCAGCAGCGATGCCAGGGCAAGCACGGCAAGCAATAGAGGTCTAAATTTCTTCATTTTCCTATGCAATGATAAATAAATCCGTTTTCATGCAGCTCCTCAATGTCGAAAATGTTGCGTCCGTCGATGACGTAAGGGGCATTCATCGCCTTCCGTATAACAGCCCAAGTGGGAAGCCTGAACTCCTTCCACTCGGTGAGCAGGAGCAGTGCGTCGGAGGAGAGCGTTGCGTCGTACATGTCGCGACAGTAGGTTATCGGGGCGTTGGGGCGTCGGCGTCGGCACTCGTCCATTGCCACGGGGTCGTAGGCCCTGATGTTGCAGCCTGCCTCCGTGAGGCGGTCGATGACCACGAGGGCAGTACTCTCACGCATGTCGTCGGTCTCGGGCTTGAAGGAGAGTCCCCACAGCGCGATGGTTTTTCCCTTTAGTCCTTCGGGGTAAATCTTCTGCAACTTCTCGAAGAGTATGTGCTTCTGTCGCTCGTTGACTCGCTCCACTGCCTTGAGCACCTCCATGGAGTATCCAGCCTTGTCGGCAGTCTTTATGAGTGCCTTTACATCCTTTGGGAAGCAAGACCCTCCGTAGCCACAGCCTGCATAGAGGAACTTCCTGCCAATGCGTGTGTCGGAGCCTATTCCAGCACGAACCATATTGACATCAGCACCTACGAGTTCGCATAGATTGGCGATGTCGTTCATAAACGATATTCGCGTGGCGAGCATCGAGTTAGCTGCATATTTGGTCATCTCCGCTGAAGGAATATCCATAAATATCACGCGGAAATTGTTGATAAGAAAGGGTTTGTAGAGTTTCGTTAAAGTTTTTTTTGCCCTTTCGCTTTCAACTCCCACGACGACCCTGTCTGGCGACATAAAGTCCTTGATGGCATTGCCTTCCTTGAGGAACTCCGGATTGCTTGCCACGTCAAACTCTACATCCACTCCACGCCGGTCGAGCTCGGTCTGAATGGTCTCCCTTACGAGTTTTGCCGTTCCTACAGGCACTGTGCTCTTTGTCACGACGACAAGATAGCGGTTGAGGTTCTTGCCAATTGTCTTCGCCACCTGCAGCACGTATTTCAAGTCGGCGCTGCCATCCTCGTCTGGAGGTGTTCCGACAGCTGAGAACACAATTTCCTGGTCGTTGAGAACTGACGCGAGGTCGGATGTGAACTTCAGCCTTCCAGCCTTCACGTTTTTAGCCACAAGCTCGTCAAGCCCAGGCTCATAGATTGGTATCTCGCCGTTGTTCAGCCTTTCGACTTTTTTCTCGTCAACATCCACACAGGTGACATTGGCGCCTGTATCGGCAAAGCATGTGCCTGACACTAAGCCCACATACCCGGTTCCAACTATTGCAATATTCATTTTCTAAGCCTAATAATCTCGGGTGAAATTAAAAATACTCGGCATCGCGGAATGCGACACCTTTTAGGTCCTTCTCACTTGTCAGCACCTGGCTCATGTCCAAGGGCCACTCGATTCCCAGGTCGGGGTCGTCGAAGCGAATGCTTGCCTCAGCCTGTGGAGCATAGACATTGTCAACCTTGTAAGTAAACACAGCCTCTTCGCTGAGCACGAGGAATCCATGTGCGAATCCACGCGGAATAAACAACTGTTGCTTGTTCTCGTCGCTGAGTTCTACCATCACGTGTTGTCCGAACGTTGGACTGTCGTGCCTCAGGTCAACGGCAACGTCGAGCACTCTTCCCTTTATGACTCTCACCAGCTTTGCCTGTGACGCGTCACCTTTTTGATAATGAAGTCCTCTAAGTACTCCGAACGACGACTTTGACTCATTGTCCTGTATGAAGTCGATATTGCCGACATGTTTTTCGAAATCCTCCTTTTTCCATGACTCGAAAAAATAGCCGCGTTCATCATTGAACACTTTGGGTTTGACAATGAATACGCCCTTTAATTTCGTTTCTATATATTCCATTTTTTTGCTGATTATTCTGTTTTCAGAGTGCAAATGTAGCAATTAAAAATGACATATGAAACGTTTTTGATGATTTTGTATGATTTTACACCTATTTTTATTTGGTTTTCTCAAAAAAATGGAGTAATTTTGCACTCGTGATAGAATTAGACAGACAAATAGAGATACTTCTGCTCGACAATGACTGTGTTATCGTGCCCAATTTCGGCGGGTTTGTAGCGCACCATGTTGATGCCAGATATGACGAGAGCGAATCATCGTTCTTGCCACCCTTCCGTACCCTTGGTTTTAATCCGCACCTAAAAAACATTAACGATTCCCTGCTTGCACAGTCATATATGGAAACATTTGACATCAGCTATCCTGAGGCACAGCGCGCAATAGCAAGGGACGTTGACGAGATAAAGACCATTTTGACCGAGAATGGAGAAGTGGCATTCAAGAACATTGGGAAAATCATTGCCAAAGATACTGGAGAATTGATGTTCGAGCCCTGTGAAGCAGGGATTCTGACCCCTGACCTCTACGGACTTGGGGCATTCTGTATTAAGAAGCTCAAAGAAGACGACGAGCAGTCGTCGGAAGTGGCGGCTGAGGTCAACAATGAAACCGTGGAGCCGGTGGATGCTGAGGTAAAGGAAGAGTATTTCGATGAGCAGGATGATGAAGACGACAGCGAAAGGACGATAAGTATAAAGGTCTCATGGATAAGGAACATATCTGTGGCAGCAGCAGCCATAATAGCGTTCTTCTTCATTTCATCGCCAGTGACCAACAGCACTGACGCGAACCTCTATGTCAGCGACATCATACCTGACGTCTTTACAAAGATTACGGCCTTTGACACTCCAAACACCCAGGTCACGAAGACAATGTCTATAAAGGCTGATTCGGTCATAAGGCAAGCTGCAGCCCAAAGAGCCGTCAAGAAGACAACGCCATCGGTAAGCAACGTAAATGACAGCATAGTCACAAAGAAGCCAGCCTATTGCATTGTTCTGGCGAGCCAGGTGACAAAGAAAGGAGCTGACGACTATGTCAGGGTTTTGGGAAAGGAAGGATACGACAAAGCATACACCTATATTAATAATAAGGTCGTAAGAGTGGTTTACGGTCGGTTTGAGACCGAGGAACTCGCCCAAAAGGAGCTAAGGGCCGTTAGAGGCAACAAGCACTTTGAACAGGCGTGGATATACAAAATGACATACTGATAACAGAATAATGAAAAGAGTAAGATGTCCAAAATGTGATGAGTTCATCACGTTTGATGAAAAAAAATATACCGACGGACAGTCACTTGTCTTCAAGTGTGACAACTGTGGAAAGGAATTTGGAATACGTATAGGCACTTCCAAGCTCCGCAACACTCAGAAGGAAGAGGTGCCCGACGAAAACTCAAACGAAAACGGCGTTGGGTCGCTGGTGGTCATAGAAAACGTGTTCCACTACAAACAGGTCCTGCCGTTGAAGATGGGCGACAACACCATTGGACGCTACATGAAAGGTAGCGCGACAACCCTGCCCATAGAGACCAATGACCCCAGCATTGACATCAACCACTGCACAGTGAACGTCAGTCGCGACAAGAAAGGGCGGCTGAAATATATCCTGCGCGACGGTCCGAGCTATACCGGCACATTTGTGGATAACGAAATATTAGGCGATCGTGAGCGACGTGTAATTGAGGATGGCTGCCTTTTTACCATCGGGGCCACCTCCATCATCTTACGTTCAGGAGAAAACACCGACAACGAATAGCACCAACAAAAAATCAACAACAGAATGAAACCGACAGCAATTCTTCTTCTTCATTGTCCCGACCAACCGGGCATTATTTCAGAGATGACCCGTTTTATCACCGACAATCAGGGAAATATCGTATATCTTGACCAATACGTTGACCGTCAGGATGGCATTTTTTTCATGCGAATGGAATGGGAGCTTGACAATTTCCTCATTCCAAGGGACAAGATAAAAGAATATCTTGACACCCTCTACGCACAGAAATATTCAATGACCTGCAACTTGTATTTCAACGATGTCAAACCTCGCATGGCAATCTTTGTCAGCAAGATGAGCCATTGCCTTTACGACCTCCTCGCCCGCTACAAGGCAGGAGAGTTCAACGTTGACATTCCATGTATTGTAAGCAACCATGAGGAATTACGGTATGTAGGCGAACAATTCAACATCCCGTTCCACGTGTGGTCGATAAAGAAAGACCACTCCAACAAGGCAGAGGTGGAACAGGCGGAGATGGAACTGCTGGCGAAAGAGAAAGTGACCTTTATTGTCCTCGCAAGATACATGCAGATTATCAGCGACGACATGATAAAGTCATATCCAAACCACATAATCAATATCCACCACTCCTTCCTGCCCGCATTCATCGGAGCCAAGCCATACCATCAGGCATGGGAACGTGGCGTGAAAATCATCGGTGCCACCAGCCACTACGTCACGGCGGAACTGGACGCAGGTCCCATAATCGAGCAAGACGTTGTAAGGATAACCCATAAGGACACTCCTGAGAGCCTCGTGCTGAAAGGACGTGACCTTGAAAAGATTGTGCTTTCACGTGCAGTGAAAAAGCATATTGAGAGGAAAATCCTGACATATCACAACAAGACAATCATTTTCAGTTAAGAATAATGAACATAGCCATAGTCAAATATAACGCCGGAAACATCTATTCGGTTGTTAACGCCCTCAGAAGAATGGGAATTGAACCCGACCTGACCGATGACGCCGAGAGGCTGATGAATGCCGACAAGGTGATATTCCCGGGACAGGGAGAGGCTCGCAGCGCAATGGAATACCTCAGGGCAAGAAACCTCGACAAGGTTATCAGCGACTTGCGCCAGCCGGTTTTCGGCATTTGCGTCGGACAACAACTCCTCTGCCGCCATTCAGAGGAAGGCGACGTGGATTGCATTGGCGTGTTTGATGCCGAGGTGAAACGGTTCCAGTCCGTCAGGCATGAGGACAAGGTGCCTGCAATGGGATGGAACCAGTTGTATGACACCCGTTCACCCCTGTTCAAAGGCTTCGAGGGTGGCGAGTATGTTTATTTCGTGCATAGCTATTATGTGCCGCTTTGCGACGACACGATAGCCAAGGCTGACTATATACAACCTTATAGTGCAGCACTGGCAAAGGGTAATTTTTTCGCCACGCAGTTCCATCCCGAGAAAAGCGGTACTGTAGGCGCAAGAATACTCCAGAACTTTATTGACATGTAAACAATAACTGTCTCATAATATGATAGAACTCATTCCTGCAATTGATATAATAGACGGAAAGTGTGTGCGTCTGACCAAGGGTGACTATGATACCAAGACCGTTTACGGTGACCCTGTTGACATGGCAAAGATGTTTGCCGACAAGGGATTTGAGAGACTGCATGTCGTTGACCTTGATGGTGCCAAGTCGAAACATATAGTCAACATTAAGGCACTCAACGACATCACCTCGAACACTCCTCTTACGGTCGATTTCGGAGGTGGAATAAAGACTGACGACGACATCAACAAGGCTTTTGACAACGGAGCGTCGATGGTCACCATCGGTTCTGTAGCAATAAGTGCCCCAGACCTGTTCATAGGATGGCTTGACCGCTACGGTGCCGACAAGATAATACTCGGCGCTGACGTTCGCAACGGGAAAATATCCATCAATGGCTGGAAAGACGATTCAGACACCAGTCTCGTGCCTTTCCTTGCACGATACGTGGAACACGGGGTCAAAAAGGTGCTTTGCACAGAGATTTCACGAGACGGAATGATGAACGGTACTGCTGTGGACCTGTATTCCCAAATAATGGCAACCTACCCAACCCTTCACCTTATTGCAAGCGGAGGAGTGTCGAAGGCTGAAGACATATACGAGCTGAACCGAAGAGGCATACCCGCCGTTGTGTTCGGGAAGTCGATATATGAGGGAAAGATTGAACTTGACCAGCTTGTCAGCTGGAGCAAGCAACGGTAACAGTATTTACACCTTATTATATATATATGGGACTTGCAAAACGAATAATACCCTGCCTTGACGTAAAAGACGGAGAAACCGTAAAGGGGACAAACTTCATTAATTTGAGAAAGGCTGGCGACCCTGTTGAACTGGGAAAGGCATACAGTGAGGCCGGCGCTGACGAACTCGTCTATCTCGACATCACGGCAAGCTTTGAAGGAAGAAAGACTTTCACCGAGATGGTTACGAGAGTCGCACGTGAAATAAATATCCCCTTCACAGTTGGCGGAGGCATCAACGAACTGGCTGACGTTGAGCGTCTGCTCTATGCAGGAGCTGACAAAGTAAGCGTAAACAGTGCTGCCATCCGACGTCCGGCACTCATTGACGAAATAGCAAAACGCTTCGGCAGCCAGGTATGCGTATGCGCTATCGACGCCCGTTACGATGCCGACGGATGGCATTGCTATCTCAAAGGAGGACGCGAACGGACAGAGCGAGGCCTGTTTGAATGGGCGAAGGAGGCTGAGGAACGTGGTGCTGGTGAAATCCTCTTTACCAGCATGGACCACGACGGAGTGAAAGAAGGCTATGCCAATGAAGCACTGGCACAACTTGCCGACAACTTGTCGATACCTGTCATAGCCAGCGGCGGAGCAGGACGAAAAGAACATTTCCTTGACGCTTTCACCATCGGTAAAGCAGATGCCGCGCTTGCCGCCAGCGTATTCCACTTCGGTGAAATACCTATTGCAGAACTTAAGCAGTATCTCAAGGAAGAAGGCATTAACGTAAGAATATAACAATAATAAAATAAAACACTTATGAATATCGATTTTGAAAAATCAGGCGGACTCGTTCCTGCAATCATACAAGACGCGACAACAAAGACAGTCTTGATGCTTGGATACATGAACAAGGAAGCACTTGAAAAAACAATAGAAACAAGAAAAGTGACATTCTTCAGCCGTTCGAGACAATGTCTTTGGACAAAAGGCGAGACATCAGGAAATTTTCTTGAACTTGTTGACATCAAGTCAGATTGCGACAACGACACACTCCTCGTGAAGGCAAACCCTACCGGACCTACCTGCCACACAGGTACCGACACCTGTTGGGGTGAAACCAACGAGAAAAACCCGCTGCTTTTCCTTACCTATCTTCAGGACTTCATCAATCGTCGTCACGAGGAGATGCCTGAAGGCAGCTACACGACATCGCTCTTCAAAGACGGTCTGAACCGAATGGCGCAGAAAGTGGGCGAGGAGGCTCTTGAAGCAGTCATTGAAGCTTGCAACGGTACCAACGAGCGATTAATATACGAAGGCTCTGACATGATTTATCACCTCATAGTTCTGCTGACAAGCAAAGGCTTGCGCATAGAGGACCTTGCACGCGAGCTCCAGGTGCGTCACGACCCTAACTGGCATAAACACTGACACTATGCTCATAGAATACAAGAACGTAAATATATACCAGACCGATGGTAAGCCGATACTCTCTTCTGTCGATTTCAATGTTGAAGAGGGAGAATTCATCTACCTTATCGGGCGAGTAGGAACAGGAAAGAGTTCGCTACTGAAAACGATGTATTTCGAGCTCGACGTTGACGAGGCGGAAAAAGCAGTGGTGTTGAACCATGACATAACGTCGTTGCGCAGGAAATTCATTCCTTCCCTACGCAGGCAGATGGGCATCATCTTCCAGGACTTCCAGCTCTTGACGGACAGGACTGTCAAGAGGAATTTGGAATTTGTGCTTAAGGCAACAGGCTGGAAGAAAAAGGACGACATCGACAACCGTATTCATGAAGTTCTTGCTGAAGTGGGCATGGAGGACAAGATTGACAACATGCCACACGAACTTTCCGGTGGTGAGCAACAGCGAATAGCCATAGCGCGGTCAATTCTCAACAAGCCGAAGATTATCATCGCTGACGAGCCTACAGGAAATCTTGACCCCGAGACAGCTGAACAGATTATCCGACTGCTTCGTGACATTTCCCAAACAGGCACTTCTGTGGTGATGAGCACCCACAACCTGCCGCTGCTTGACAAGTACCCCGGTATTGTTTACCGTTGTGCTGAAGGCCATCTTGAAGAAGTCACCAACGACTACAACAAGATAAAAATGGAGTTTGACTGAAAAAGAATAATTAAACAAAAAAATATCCAAGACAATGAAAGTAATGAAATTCGGAGGCACGTCAGTTGGCACACCTGCCCGTATGAAGGACGTGACAAAATTAGTGACAGCATCAGGTGAACCAGTATTTGTAGTGTTCTCCGCCATGTCGGGTACGACCAATTCCTTGGTGGAAATATCCAACTATCTCTACAAGAAGAATCCCGAAGGAGCCAATGAGGTAATTAACAAATTGGAAGAGAAATACATGGGTCATGTAGAGGAGCTCTATTCCACACAGGAATGGAAAGACACTACAAGAGCCTTCCTCCTTGACGTGTTCAAGTATCTTCGCTCATTCACAAAAGAACTCTTCACCAGCTTTGAGGAGAAGAGCATTGTGGCACAAGGCGAAATAATGAGCACCAACATGATTGCCAACTATATGAAAGAGCAAGGCATCAAGGCTACATTGCTATCAGCGCTCGACTTCATGCGCACTGACAAGAACGCGGAGCCAGACCCATCGTATATCAAGGAAAAGGTGAACGCGATATTGGCAGAAAACGAAGGACAGCAAGTATATATCACCCAGGGATTCATCTGCCGTAACGCATATGGAGAGATTGACAACCTTCAGCGTGGAGGCAGCGACTATAGCGCATCGCTCATCGGTGCGGCAATCAACGCCGAAGAGATTCAGATATGGACTGACATCGATGGTATGCACAACAACGACCCACGTGTAGTGGAAAAGACAGACCCTGTCCACCAGTTGCATTTTGAGGAAGCTGCGGAGCTGGCTTATTTTGGAGCAAAGATTCTTCACCCGACCTGTGTTCAACCAGCAAAATTTGCAGGCATTCCCGTGCGTCTGCTGAACACTATGGACCCAAATGCTGAAGGCACTACAATCAGCAACTACACAGAGCGCGGCAAAATCAAGGCTGTAGCAGCAAAGGACAACATTACTGCAATCAAAATAAAGAGCAGCCGCATGTTGCTTGCTACTGGTTTCCTGCGTAAAGTGTTTGAGATATTCGAAAGCTATCAGACTGCAATCGACATGGTATGCACTTCGGAAGTCGGAGTGTCAATGAGTATTGACAATCCAAGCCGCTTGGACGAGATTGTTGACGAGCTGAAGAAATATGGCACCGTCACCGTTGACAAGGACATGTGCATCATCTGCGTGGTCGGTGACCTCGACTGGAGCAACGTTGGCTTTGAGACCCTCGCCACAGAGGCGATGAAGAACATACCAGTACGTATGATATCCTATGGAGGCAGCAACTACAACATCTCGTTCCTTATCAAGGAAAGCGACAAGAAACGTGCTCTCCAAAGTCTGAGCAACACACTGTTTGCAAATTAACCCACAAAATTACACATACCAACATGAAAGGTCAATTTCCAGTAGAAAAGTTCCAGGACATCAGGACTCCATTCTACTACTACGACACAGAACTATTGCGCACTACCCTGCGCACAATAAATGAAGAAGCCGGACGACATGAGAACTTTTTTGTCCATTATGCCGTTAAAGCCAATGCCAACCCTTCCGTTCTGCTCATAATACGTGAAGCAGGACTTGGAGTCGATTGCGTTAGCGGAGGAGAGATAGAAGCAGCCATAAAAGCCGGTTTCAATCCCTCTGGCATCGTTTATGCAGGAGTAGGAAAAAGCGATTGGGAAATAAACCTCGGACTGGACAACAACATTTTTTGCTTTAATGTGGAAAGTCTCGCGGAACTGGAAGTCATCAACCAACTCGCGAAGGCAAAAGGCAAAACGGCAAATGTCGCTTTCCGTATTAACCCCAACGTAGGTGCCCATACACATGCAAACATCACAACCGGTCTTGCAGAAAACAAGTTCGGTATCGCCATGCGTGATATGGTGCCAGTAATCAGAAAGGCTGAAAAGATGGAGAACGTGAAGTTTGTAGGACTTCACTTCCACATCGGATCGCAAATCCTCGACATGGGAGATTTTGTAGCCCTCTGCAATCGCGTTAATGAATTGCAGGAAGAGCTTGAACGTGAGCACATTAACGTTGAGAATATCAATGTAGGTGGAGGACTTGGCATTGACTATGAACACCCCAACCGTGTCCCTGTTCCTGACTTCAAGGCATACTTCGATACTTACAGTCGTCATTTACGTTTGCGTCCCGGACAGAAATTACACTTTGAACTCGGTCGTTCTGTAGTGGCACAATGTGGCTCGCTCATCACTCGTACCCTCTACATCAAACAGGGCGAAGTGAAGAAGTTTGCCATCGTCGATGCTGGAATGACCGACCTCATTCGTCCGGCTCTCTATCAGGCTTACCACAAGATAGAAAACATCACAAGCGACGCGCCTCTTGAGACCTACGACGTTGTTGGCCCCATCTGCGAGTCGAGTGATGTTTTTGCAAAGCAGATAGAACTTAACAAGACAAGCCGTGGTGATCTTATTGCCATACGCTCAGCCGGTGCATACGGAGAAATCATGGCATCACAGTACAACTGCCGACCAATGCCCAAAGGCTATACGACAGAAGACATGAACAGATTTTAATCATGACATTTGACACGTTTACAATCATATTGGGAAGCATTCTCTTGGCATATGGCTTCATTTCGGCTTTCTTCTCTCCATTGACAAGAAAACCAAAGAGGCACAGCCAAGAAGAACCTGCCGAAACGGGTAATGCCTCAATCTCCATCGTCCTTGCCGTTCACGACGAGGAACAGGAGATTGAGCGCAATCTCCCTATTTTGCTCAATCAGGAATATGATGGACAATATGAGGTGATTGTTGTTGACGAATCCTCAACAGACGACACGTCAGAGGTTCTTAAACGTTTGAAAAACAAGTATCCTAACATCTATACCACATTCATACCCTCCTCGAGTCACTACATCAGCCGACGCAAGCTCTCACTTACAGTTGGAGTAAAGGCTGCTAAATATGATTGGATTCTCTTTACCAATGCCAATTGCCGCCCCTCTGACAGCCATTGGCTGAAGGCGATGGCTTCCCACTGCACTGAAGCCAACGACCTCGTATTAGGTTTGACACGCTATTCCAATGGGGCTACCGACTATGAACGCTATGACCGCATAACTACATGGTTCAGGCAAGTCCATGAGGCCAGCAGAAGAAAGGTTTATGCCTATTGCGGTCACAATATGCTGTTAAGAAAGGACTTGTTTCTCAAAAACAATGGTTTTCTCGCCAACCTGAAATTCCTGCGCGGGGAATACGATTTCCTGGCGAACGAATATGGCAACAAATATCGGACAGCAATTGCCGATTCACCGGCAGTCACAATGACTGAGGAACCACCAACCAAGAAATCATGGGTCAACGACCATATATATCATATAGAAACACGCAAGCATCTTGCCAACGGTTTTGTTTATTCCTTGCTGGAGCACCTCGACAACTTCATGCTTCACTCCAATCTGGCAGTACAGGCAGTGGCTGTAGCTGTTTCCCTGACAATTAACAACTACATTATCACGATAGCTGCCATACTTGGATTGATTATGAGCTACCTAATTAGGGTATTCATAGCAAACAGGGTGATGACAGAGACCGACGAGGACATCAGTCCTTGGAAAATACCATTCTTAGAAACAATAATGGCGTGGAGAAATCTACAGCTAAACATTAAGCATAACAGATGTGACAAATATGACTTCATCAGGCGATGATTATCATACATTATAATCCACACGATGGTATCATTACCAATGACTACATTGACACGCTTAACCGTGCAATGGGTGAAGGGGTCACGTGTCTTACCGCCACAAGCATTACGCGTCTTAAGGAAATACTTTCAAAACAGCATATTGACATAATCGACATTCACGGCTGTTGGCACGACTCCCTTCCGTTGGTTATGACATTGGCAAAAAAACATGGAACAAGGATAGTTCTCACGCCTCACGGTCAACTTGAGCCTTGGATTATTAAACGACAACTTACATCAATGCTGTTGAGGAAACACCTCTATCAGAAACAGCTGACGCGACGCGCTTATGCAGTCATCGTCATGGGCAAGATGGAGCATGAAAACATGAAAAGACTTGGGTGGAACAGACGCTTGGAAACCATTCCATGCTCACTGTTCACATCTAGCGTCACTGACAGGAAGATGGCAAGCGACACTCTTGCCATTTTCAGAAAAGTAATGGACAGTGATGTCAGGAGACTGATGGACGCGACAACCGTAAAGGCACTCCAGCTTCTTTTCAAGGCAGGCATTACACATAACAAACGCTGGATAAACGAGGAGGAAGAACAGCTGCTCCTTTCGCTTACGAAGCAACAGTGGAGACAAATACAATTATATGCTTACTACACATCAACGCTCAATGTAATAAAGTCAGGTGCAAACACCATGTCGATGACAATCCCTGACTGCCATCCGGAGTCAATAAGATGTTACCTGCCTTCACGTATAGAGACAAGCGAAGTAAAGAGCATACCTGCCATCGTTGCCGACGCAGACGGGAAACATGGCAGTGAAGAGGTGTTGAACATGATAAAGTCACTTCGTCATAAGATATTGCACAACCAACTCGGAATTGCAGATATTGTGCAGATTTCCGACACCCTCTTTCATCTTAAGACAGACGAGGATGAAGTTCGTTATTTGCTAAAAGACGAGAAACTTACATCGTTTACCTCTCGCGTTATGTCACTTGTCAAAGAATTCACCGGTCTTCCAGAAGGATTTCTTCTCTTACCGGCAATCAACGACCGCAAGACAATACAATTAAGACAAAGAATAATCAAGCAACTTAAAATATGAAACAGAATACTCATTACAACATTGACAACGACCTGCGCTATCTCAACCTGCTTTCGCAGTCGTTCCCCTCAGTGGCAGCAGCCAGTACTGAGATAATCAATCTTGAAGCTATTCTAAACCTTCCGAAAGGAACGGAACACTTCCTCGCCGACCTTCACGGAGAATACCAGGCTTTTCGCCACATTCTGAAAAACGCATCAGGAAACATCAAGCGAAAGGTTAACGAGCTGTTTGGCAGCGAGATACGTGAAAGTGAGAAGAAAGAACTTTGCACTCTCATCTATTATCCTGAAGAAAAAATAGAACTCGTAAAAGCGTCTGACGAAGACATCGACGACTGGTATCATATTACCATACACCAGCTCGTTCGCATTTGTCGTGACGTGAGCAGCAAATACACCCACTCCAAGGTTAGAAAGTCTCTCCCACCCGACTTCAGTTACATCATAGAAGAACTGCTTCACGAGCGTAGCGATGACTCCAACAAGACAGCTTATGTGAAAGTCATCGTTGACACAATCATCAGCACAGGGCGTGCCGATGATTTCATCATCGCCCTTTGCAACGTCATACAGCGCCTTGCCATCGACCAGCTTCACATCCTTGGCGACATCTACGACCGAGGCGAAGGTGCGCACATCATCCTCGACACCCTTCAGCGTTATCATAGCTGGGACATACAATGGGGTAATCATGACATACTGTGGATGGGAGCCAGCGCAGGCAACAATGCCTGTATATGCAATGTGCTTCGCCTGTCACTCCGCTATGCAAACCTTACCGCACTGGAGGAAGGCTATGGCATCAATCTTGTGCCACTTGCTACCTTTGCCATGGAAACATATGCGGACGATCCATGTACAGAGTTCCTTCCAAAACTGCTGAAGGGCACTGATATGGACGAGAAAACACGACTGCTTACAGCAAAAATGCACAAAGCCATAGCTGTTTTACAGTTCAAGGAAGAGGCGCGGCTGTTTAAGCTTCATCCAGAGTGGAACATGACAGAACGGTGTATGTTCAACACTGTTGACTTTAATCGTGGCGTATGCACCATCAACGGCAATGAATATGCCATGACCAGTTGTTCATTCCCTACTATCGACCCGGCAAATCCTGACCGCCTCACTCCAGAAGAAGAACTTCTCATGGACAAGCTGCACCACACCTTTGCGGTCAGCGAGAAACTTCATAAGCACATCTCAATTCTTCTTAGCCATGGATGTATGTATGCCATTTATAACAGTAACCTATTGTTCCATGCCTCTGTGCCGCTCAACGATGACGGAACGCTCAAGGATGTTGAACTCTACAATGGGCAGAAATACAGTGGACGTGAACTAATGCAGCAAATTGGTATGTTGGTCAGGTCAGCTTTTGCTTCTGATACCGAGAAAGAAGAACATGACAATGCCGTTGACTATTTCCTCTACTTGTGGTGTGGAAAGGACAGCCCGTTGTTTGACAAGTCTAAAATGGCGACATTCGAACGCTACTTCCTTACCGACAGTGACACCTTTAAGGAAGAAAAGGGAAACTACTTCAAACTGCGCGACAATGAAGACGTGTGCGACGGAATACTTGATGCTTTCGGTGTTACAGGCAGCAACAGACATATTATCAACGGTCACGTGCCTGTTCATGCATCAAAAGGTGAAAATCCCATAAAGGCAGGAGGAAAGCTAATGGTGATTGACGGAGGATTCAGTGAGGCATACCACAAGGAGACTGGTATTGCAGGATATACACTCGTATATCATAGCCGGGGATTCCAACTCGTTCAACATGAACCGTTTAACTCTACACAGGATGCCATCCTGAGAGGTATTGACATTAAGAGCACAACCCAAATTGTGGAGATGTCTGCACACAGGATGCTCGTTGCAGATACAGACAAAGGCGTTGAACTACGTGCGCAAATCAACGACCTGAAGAAGCTGCTGTACGCCTATCGCCATGGTTATATTAAAGAAAAGAGATAACCATCTCAAATAAATACCCGAAATGAGAAGATACAGATTCACTGTCATAACCGTCAACTATAACAACGGAAACGAATTGCGACGCACCATTGAGAGTGTCGTAAGGCAGTCATTCCGCGACTTTGAGTACATTGTCATTGATGGTGCTTCTACAGATAATAGTCTTGACGTGATTAGGGAATATTCTGACGATATCGACTTCTGGGTATCAGAACCAGACAGCGGAGTATATAACGCCATGAACAAAGGACTAAGGCATGTCCATGGCGATTATGTTAACTTCATGAATTCCGGCGACACATTCCATTCACCCCAAGTGCTGGAACAGATTGACCGGGAAATAACCGGTATTGACATTCTGTTTGGTAACGTTTGCGACGCTAATACAGGGAAACGTTACGGTGGGATAAAGGCAGGTAGTGATGTGACATTCCTCACGTTGAAAAAAGAAATACTCTGCCATCAGGGTACTTTCTACCGGAGTGAAATCTTCGACCTTCATCCTTATGACGAAACTCTAAAGATCATTGCTGACTGGAAGCTCAACGTGCAGTCCATAGTGTTTGACAACTGCAAGGTGAAAACCGTTGATACTATTGTAGCTAACTATGATCTGACAGGCATGAGCAGTACCCAAAGCAAGCTTCATGCCCAAGAACGACAACAAGTATTGTCAGAACTTTTCCCTCCACGAATCTTAAAGGACTATGAGCGACTTTACACCGATGGCGAGATGCCGCTTGTTACTCTTCTTCCAAAGTTAAAACAACGTGGACGTTTACAGAGAATTATCTATCTTTTAGTAAAATACATGCTGGTTATTACTGAAAGTCAGTGGCTTAAAAAGAAAAGAAGAAATGCTGAATAATAAAACGACATGAAACGAGAAGAAAGATATACAACTATACTGAGTCACTTTCGCAATGAAATGCCTAACGTGACGACAGAACTTGAATTTGGCAGCGAGTTCCAACTGCTTGTCGCCGTAATGCTTAGTGCCCAATGTACTGACAAGCGTGTGAACATGGTTACCCCAGAACTGTTCCGACACTATCCTACAGCCGACGACATGGCAAAAGCAGAGGCTGAGGACTTGTTTGAACTGGTAAAAAGCGTCTCATACCCAAACGCGAAGTCACGGCACTTGGCTGAAATGGCAAGGATGCTTGTGGAGAGGTTTAACGGAACAGTGCCACAGACGTTGGAAGAACTTACGTCGCTACCAGGTGTTGGACGAAAGACTGCAAACGTGATGCTGTCAGTGGCTTTCGGACAAGGGGCGATGCCAGTAGATACTCATGTCTTTCGCGTGAGCCACAGGATAGGTCTTGTAAACACTACCGACAACACTCCCTTAAAAGTAGAGCTTCGACTAAGCAAATATATACCGAAGGAAGAACTCGGGTTGGCTCATCACTGGCTGCTCTTACATGGACGTTACGTCTGCACTGCACGTTCGCCCCACTGCGACCGTTGTCCGATAAGCAATGTGTGCAAGAGTTTTGACATTAACAATAATAAAGCTACTACAGGCAAATGAAATATTACGAAGTTGAATTCAATATTGCGGGTAACGACGATACATTGCAGGATGCACGTGACATTGTTGTTGCCTTGGCAGGAGAAACTGGATTTGAATCGTTTGAGGACTCTGAGAATGGCATAAAGGGGTATATACAAATGGAACTGTTTGACCGACAGACCCTTGACAATGTCCTTGCGGATTTTCCTTTCAATGACACAAAGGTGACTTACGAAGTCAAGGAGGCAGAATACAGGGACTGGAACGAGGAATGGGAACAAGAAGGTTTCAGCCCTATCATAGTCAATGACCGATGCGTTATCCATGACGGCCGACATCTACCTGATAATATTTCCCCGGAAGCCATCTGCGTAGAAATCGATGCCAGGCTTGCTTTCGGAACAGGTACACATGAGACTACACGCATGATAGTGTCAGAGCTACTCAATACGCCATTAAATGAAAAATCATTGCTTGACTGCGGATGCGGAACAGGCATACTCGGCATTGTCGCACTTAAACTTGGAGCGACTAATGTTATGGGATATGACATTGACGAATGGAGTACTGACAACACTCGTCACAATGCAGTAATCAATCATGTCAGTGAAAATTATGAGGTATTGCAGGGAGATGCTTCAGTACTGGAAAAAACCGACAAATGCTTTGACATAATTGTAGCAAACATCAACCGGAACATATTGCTCAACGACCTGCCTGCCTTCACAAAGAAAATGAAAAGTGGCAGTAGGCTTATTCTCAGCGGATTCTATCACAGCGATAATAATCTATTGAAAGAGAGGGCGTTGTCTTTAGGGCTGTCATTCAAAAAAATGGTGACCGACAACGATTGGGCTATGATGGTGTTCTCGAAGGATTAGTCCTCGTTGCCAATGGTAAGACGCTTCAGGTCGTAATAACTCCCGTTGTAGATGTTGAAGTCAACATATCCTTTGATTCCTGGCAGCTTGCCGCAGTCGGTATGTTGCCAGAATTTCCATTTTCCCTTATACTCTACCTTGTCAACATAATAGTGAGCAATCCAGTATGGGTACTCGTCAAATACAGGGTCGCTCAGGTACTTCATCTTAAACTTGTAATAAGTGTAGATGATTGGCTTCACGCCGTATTCTTTCTCAACAAGCCTTAACCATGTCAAAACACTTTCCTTGAATTCCTCGTCTGTTTGTGCCTTTGCCTTGTGTTCGACATCAAGCACTGGAGGCAAGTCGCCTTTTTCAAGTTTCACCTGGCTGATAAAATAGTTGGCCTGTGCCCTGCCTGTTGAATAGACACTCCAAAAGTGATAGGCTCCACGAATGAAACCGTATTCACGGGCTTGATAGAAGTTGTCGACAAATTTTTCGTCCGTCTTGCTTGCACCCTCTGTCGCCTTTATCATGACAAAACGCACCGGGCATTTCTCAATCATACCGTTATTGCGGAGTCGTTCCCAGTCAATATTACCTTGATAATGACTTATGTCAATGCCATGTATCTCATACCCTTCAGGATAAGAAATATCACCATAGAGAGCCTTCCACCGGAAACCGAAAGGAGAGACAAAAAAATAATAGAAGAAGAAAACGTAAAGAGCTACAACAGTCAGTCCGCCTGCCCACCAAGCCCATCCAGGCAGTTTCTGTAGAAAACGAACCAGTACACCGGGTTTCTTCCGGCGTACTGGTGTCTTATATACTCTTTTACGTTGTCGTTGAGGCATCTTTTATTCTTGCTCCAATTTAAGAGTCTTTGTTGGCTGGTCGCATACTTCAGCCGGTCCGAAATACTGTATAGGACCAGGATATACAAAGTCAGTCTCACGGGCCCACTTCGTGCGATGAGCAACAAAGTACTTGTATGGTTTGCCATCGAGCTCGACGAGTGCCTTACGGATAACAGGCTTCATTTGGCCGTTGCGCTTTTCCATGTTCATCATCATTGTGATAGGAATACCACCTGCAACCCACTCGTCAACAGGCTTGGAAGTGTTCTTCACTGAAGACATGTATCCTGTCTTGCCTGCTGCAATAAGCATTGAAGCGTTGAAGCCAAGTGAGTAGCAGTAGTCAGCGTCGAAGTTGGAAGGAGCTGCACAACGTCCCTCGTAGCCGAAGAAATGGTGCTGTGTCGAGAACTTTCCACTGAACAATCCATCCTTCTTCCACTGGGCGAGTTTCTTTCCTACCATTTCGGCAAGAAGTTGTTCTGTCTCAATAAGTGAAACCTGTACGTTTCCGTGTGGGTCACGCTCAAGTGCGAGCTGACGTGACACTGACAGCGGAAGACTCCTGAAGATAGCTGCGTTCTCGTCTGAGAGATGCTTCAGCACATAGTCAATCTTCTTGTCGTCGGCAACCATGTCGAAGTCAGCCTGATTAGCTGCAAGCATGTCGTTCAGCTCCGCAATAAGCTTCTTGATGGCAGGAATAAACTCAATGAGTCCCTCTGGAACGAGCACTACTCCGTAGTTCATGCCTCTTGTGGCTCTGTCAGCCACAGCGTCAGCAATATATGTCACTACATCGTCAAGACTCTGGTTCTTTGCCTCTACTTCCTCACCAATAAGGGTGATGTTTGGATGTGTCTGAAGAGCGCACTCAAGAGTCACGTGTGAGGCTGAGCGTCCCATGAGTTTGATGAAGTGCCAGTATTTCTTTGCAGAATTACAGTCACGCATAATGTTACCGATAACCTCAGAGTAAACCTTTGTAGCTGTGTCGAAACCGAATGAAGTCTCGATTTCTGAATTCTTCAAGTCTCCGTCGATAGTCTTCGGGCATCCAATAACCTGAACTCCCGCACCGATGGCCTTGTAGTATTCAGCAAGCACGCAAGCGTTGGTGTTGGAGTCATCACCACCGATGATTACGAGAGCCTTGATGTCAAGGGCTTTGAGAATCTCAAGTCCTTTGTCAAACTGCTCCTGCTTCTCCAGTTTTGTACGTCCCGAACCGATGATGTCAAAACCTCCAGTATTACGATACTCGTCGATGATATCCTCTGTAAGCTCCATATAGTTATGGTCAACGAGTCCGCCAGGTCCAAGGATAAATCCGTAAAGACGGTTTTCCGGATTAAGTTTCTTTATTCCGTCAAACAATCCTGAGATGACATTGTGCCCACCGGGAGCCTGACCTCCTGAAAGGATAACACCCACATTGATGGCAACCGAATCGGCCTCACCTTCTGTAGGTTCAAATTTCAAGTACGGCATACCATAAGTGTTAGGGAACAGCTTCTCAACCTCTTCCTGGTCTGCAACTGACTGTGTTGGTTCTCCCTCGACAGCTTTTAAGGCTCCGCGCAAAGCCTTTGGCAATTTTGGCTGATAAGCAGCGCGGGCAATCTGTAAAGCACTTTTTTCCATAAGTAGCAAAAAATTGATTATATGTATTAATGATTATCTTTTATTGATGACGTTTGCACGTTTTCAACTGCAAAAGTAACAATTTTCGACGAAAAATAAGAAAGAAATCAAGCTAAATGTATCTTTTTAATATTTTTTTGAATTGAAATATGTCATATCTCGAATATTTTGCTTAACTTTACCTCGAAATTCAAAATATCAATCACATATAACAAATAAAATATGGCTAAAAGAAAAGAACTGAAGCAAGTGATAAACAATATCTGCACAGACTTGGCTGCAGAAGTGGTTGCTGTGTCACTTTACGAGTCAACTCCCGCCGAAGAAAACATAGTGGCAATAATCAACTCCATTCTCAACATGAGAAGAAATTATATCGGAAGAATTTCACATGTTGAACCGGGTATGCCTGCTAAGAAATACTTTAAGGATCTCATCGAGTCTTTCAACAACGACACGCTCGAAATCATTGACCACATAAACAATATCAATTGAACATGTGGAAATCGTTTTGCAAGTGGATGTTGTATAAAAAAATGAGATGGAAAACCGACATCACTGAACAACATCCAGACAAATACATCATCTGTTTAGCGCCACATACAAGCAATTGGGACTTTATCATTGGGCAACTCTATTCCGGTGCAGAGGGAATAAAATGCAATTTCCTCATTAAGAAGGAATGGTTTTTCTGGCCAATGGGTACTGTCATGAAAAGACTTGGAGGAATTCCTGTATGGAGATCGAAGCACACAAGTATGACCGACAACCTTGCCGCCACTGCAAGACAGATGCCGCAGTTTCACCTTGCTGTCACTCCAGAAGGTACACGTTCCGCCAATCCGGACTGGAAACTGGGATTCTATTTTATTGCCCAAAAGGCTTCCCTTCCCATACTGCTTTACGGCGTTGACTATGAAAAGCGTACCATAACCTGCCGTAAGACCATCATTCCTAACGGCAACGTTGAAGAACAGATGAAAGAAGTAAAAGAGTATTTCAAGGATTTCAAGGGAAAAATCCCGGACAACTTCGTTTTGTAAACGAAATAACGACATGGAGACACATATTGGACGAATGAGATTTATATATATAATAATAGGTGTAATCATTGCCACTATCGCCAAGGCAGACAGCCACGGCGGCAGTGGCTTGTGGGGCCACATCGATTACGATGGTGAGCCTTGGGTGAAAAACACATCCCTACCCTACAAAATCAGCAAAGGACTCTATAACCGTCACGTCGCTCTTTGGGCAAGCCATGGCAGATACTATGACGCGAAAAAGAAAAAATGGAAATGGCAACGCCCCAACCTGTTCTGTACTAACGAGGACCTTTTCACCCAAACCATCGTTGTGCCATATCTCATACCGATGCTTGAAAACGCTGGTGCTGTCGTCTTTACACCAAGAGAACGTGACTGGCAAACTGATGAAATCATCATCGACAACGACACCCCGTCACAAGGAACAGCATACGTGGAAGCAGAAGCCAATGGCCATTGGACAACATGCTCATCACCGGGATTCGCATTTCATAAAGGTACATACAGTGACCAAGAAAATCCATTTGCCGCAGGGACTGTGCGACAGTGCAAAACGACAAAGAGCAAGAAACGATACAACATCATCTCCTACCAACCTTATTTCCAAGAGGAAGGCAGATATGCCGTTTATGTAAGCTATCAGACTGTTGCCAAAAGCATCGACGACGCATGCTACACTGTATGGCACAAAGGCGAGAAGACGACTTTCAAGGTTAACCAGCAAATGGGCGGTGGAACATGGGTCTATCTCGGAACATTTGACTTCGACAAAGGATCTAACGAGTTCAACAGGGTAGAACTTACATCACAGAGCAAGCACCGACGCGGCATAGTGACTGCTGATGCCGTACGTTTCGGAGGCGGTATGGGCAATATCGTGCGTGGAGGCACGACAAGCGGCATGCCAAGATGTGTTGAAGGGGCACGATATTATGCACAATGGGCAGGTATGCCATACAACATATACAGTTCCAAGAACGGTACTGACGACTATGGCGATGACATCAACGTAAGGTCGCTCATGACCAATTATGTTGGAGGAGGTTCACCTTATATGCCTTCTCGTGAAGGACTCGGTGTGCCAATTGAGCTCTCTCTCGCAATACATAGCGATGCCGGTTATCGTAATGACGAGACCTCGCTCATTGGTTCCCTCGCTGTTGTTACCACACGTTTCAACGACGGTCGTCTGAATGCAGGCATCTCACGTCTTGCCTCCCGCGACTTTGCCCAGACACTCTTGTCCAATATCAAAAACGACATTGGCAACACCTTCCGTTCATGGCCAATACGCGAACTGCGCGACCAGAACTATTCCGAGACCCGACTGCCAGAGGTACCCAGTGCCATCATCGAGACCCTCTCTCACCAGAACTTCAACGACATGCGTCTTGGACTCGACCCTGCGTTCCGTTTTACTATGGCCCGGTCGTTATACAAAAGCATTCTGAAATATGTCAACCGCAATCACGGCAACGACTATATTGTCACTCCTTTAACCCCTGACAATTTCAGTGTAAGTCTTGACGACAATGGCAAGGCTACGCTCTCGTGGACTCCAGTAATGGACAATCTGGAACCTACAGCCCGTCCTACGTCTTATGTCGTTTACACGGCGACCGGTTCTGCTGGTTTCGACAATGGAACTGTGATAGGCAACCGCACGAACTACAGTGTAGAGCTCGAACCAGGTGTTCTCTACAGTTTCCGCATTGCAGCCCTTAACAAAGGTGGCAGGAGTTTCCTGTCTGAAGTGCTCTGCGCGTTATATAATCCTTATTCACGCCACAAGATAATGATTGTCAACGGTTTTGACCGTTTGTCTTCCCCTGCTGTAGTGAACAGGCCTTTGGGGAAGGGGTTTGACATTGATGCCGACCCTGGAGTGACTTTCGGTAAGACAGCAGGATGGTGTGGACGTCAGGTGTCGTTCAATACAAAGACTGCAGGAGGGGAAGGACCGGGAGCGCTTGGTTACAGTACAGGTGAATTAGAAGGCAAAATCATTGCAGGTAATGATTTTAACTACGTCCGCACTCATGCCATGGCAATAATGACAACAGGCAACTACTCTATCGTGAGTTCTTCGGCAAAAGCTATTGAGGCAGGACTTGTTTCCTTGTCTGGCATATCACTCATCGACATGGCTTTTGGCCTTCAGCGTTCCTATGACGGATTAACCTACAAGACCTTCACGCCACAGCTCTCAAGTCTGATGAAATCATTCACACAGGCAGGTGGTTCATTGCTTGTTTCTGGTTCGTACATAACCTCCGACCAGACGTCTAATGCAGAAAGACAGGCAGTACGCGAACTTCTTCATTGCGACTATGGTGGGTCATACACCGACAAGCCAAACATCGTTCGAGGTATGTCAACTGACTTTACGTTCCACCACTCGCTAAATGCGACTCATTATGCAGCCACCTCTCCAGACATATTGCAGCCCGTCGGTCCTGCTTTCTCCGCCCTAACTTATGCCAATGGCCAGTCGGCAGCAGTGGCTTATCAAGGGCAAGACTATCGTTCCATTGTTCTTGGCATTCCTTTCGAGTGCATCAGTGACGCTGGCAAACGTAAGGCAATAATGAGAGGTCTAATCGATTTTCTATTGAAATAAACCATATAATTTTTATTCTTATGCATAAAATACAATCAAATCCTTCCGGTACAAGAAGCATCGACATCAGCGACGAACATCTGACGACAATAAAGAAGTACCAACTCTTCCGTGGTCTCATCGACAGCAACGGATTTGTTGACGAGCAAGTCCTTGACAAACTGAAGTTCAACGTGCGTGCAATGCTCGAGACCGAGACCCTTAAGGACAATTCACTTCTCGACCTTTGCCTCGATGTCATCTACCATCCCAACATGAAAGCCTTTGGTCTTCAGCAGTTGGTATTACTATATATTGACTGGATCGACTCACTCGAAAACACGCAGGAAGAAATAAGACAGGAAGATTCAAAGGCATGAAAGAGTATTTGCTTTCCGACTTCCTTCCTACCACAAAAAAGGAACTCGACATCAGGGGGTGGGATTATGTGGATGTAATCCTATTCTCCGCCGATGCATACGTTGACCATCCTTCCTTCGGGGCTGCTGTCATCGGTCGTACACTCGAAGCTGCGGGATATCGTGTAGCAATAGTGCCGCAACCAGACTGGCATGGCGACTACCGTGACTTCAAAAAACTTGGCAGACCACGACTGTTCTTCGGTGTGGCACCGGGATGTATGGACTCCATGGTCAACAAATACACTGCCAACCGGCGTCTTCGTTCCGAAGATGCCTACAGTCCCGATGGACGACACGACCTTAGACCAGAATACCCGACAGTTGTCTATACACAGATTCTAAAGCAACTCTACCCCGACGTGCCTGTGGTGCTTGGAGGAATAGAGGCTTCCATGCGACGACTGACCCACTACGACTATTGGCAAGACCGTTTGCGTCCATGCATCCTCTGCGACAGCCATGCCGACATGATTATCTATGGTATGGGCGAGAAACCTGTTCTCGAATTATGCCGAAGGCTTAACGAGGGCAATCCCATAGGCAACATTACCGACATTCCACAAACAGTTTATCTATCCTCCAGTCGTGATATTGTGAATAACGATGGCGACATTCGTCTCAACAGCCATGAGACCTGTCTTCAGGACAAGCGTGCCGAAGCGGAGAACTACCGACATATAGAGGAAGAATCCAACAAGATGCATGCCTCAAGACTCCTACAGGATGTGGGCGACATGACTGTTGTCGTCAATCCTCCTTATCCACCAATGACGACAGAAGAACTTGACGCCTCGTTCGACCTGCCTTACACGCGCCTCCCCCATCCCAAATACAAGGGCAAGCGCATTCCAGCTTACGAGATGATAAAGTTTTCGGTCAACATCCATCGAGGCTGTTTCGGAGGCTGTGCTTTCTGCACCATATCCGCCCATCAGGGAAAGTTCATTTCATGCCGTTCAAAGGAAAGCATATTAAATGAGGTTAGACAGGTTATTGACATGCCCGACTTTAAGGGAAACCTCTCCGACCTTGGAGGACCATCAGCTAACATGTACGGAATGGGAGGTCGCAACAAGAAGGCTTGCGAAAAATGTGCGAGACCAAGCTGCATCCACCCACAGATTTGCCCAAATCTCGATACCGATCACAGCGCACTCATCGACATATACCGCTCGGTCGATGCCCTCAAAGGCATTCGTCATAGCTATATCGGCAGTGGTGTGCGCTACGATCTTCTTCTCCACCAGTCAAAGGATGAAAAAGCCAATAAGTCGGCAGCTGAATACACACGCGAGTTAATAGCACGACATGTCAGCGGTCGCCTGAAAGTTGCCCCTGAACATGTGGCTGACTCAGTGTTAAGACTTATGAGAAAACCTCCTTTCAGGCAATTCCGTGACTTCAAGATTCTTTTCGACCGCATCAATCGTGAATGTGGGTTACGTCAACAAATCATACCCTATTTCATCTCAAGCCATCCAGGATGCCATGAGGAAGACATGGCTGAACTGGCTGTCATCACCAAGAATCTCGACTTCCATCTCGAACAGGTACAGGACTTTACACCGACACCGATGACCATCAGCACCGAGACTTGGTACACAGGCTATGACCCTTACACTCTTGAACCTGTTTTCTCTGCCCGCACTCCAGAGGAGAAACTAAGGCAACGACAGTATTTTTTCTGGTATAAACCGGAAATGCAGCGCGACATCGAACGGTCGCTGCGTAGCATTGGAAGGGCAGACTTGATTGACAGACTGCAGGTTAGGAGTTTTAGGCCACAAATGACAAATAATCGTTATGAAAGTAATAGAAAAACAGATAATAGGAAAAAATCCGAAGAAAAAGCCAGAGGACGGAATCGTCGTAACCGATAACTTCATAGCTGTTATCGACGGCAGCACCAGTAAGGCAACAAAACGTGTATCGCGCTGGTGCTCTAATGGTCGTCTGTGCATGAAGACCATCTCACGGTTTCTTCGCAAGGCACCTGCCGACATTACCGTTGACGCGTTCCTTCGTGGTGTGACCGAAGCCGTCCGAAAAAAGTATTCTTCCCGACACATCGACTTCTACCGCGACCATCCTGAAGAACGCATCACCGCCTCATGCATAGTCTATAGTCGTCTGCAACGACAGATATGGATTGTGGGCGACTGCCAATGTCTTGTAGGAAAAGAAGGCCATTTCGACTTCTTCGACAATCCGAAGCCTTATGAAGCCAAGGTGGCGGAAGCCAGGGCTGCAAAGGCTCTTGAACTAATCCGCTCGAACGACTGTAGTGTAGAAAGCCTGCTTTATGACGACCTGGCACGCCAGTCAGTCATCCCCATGATGCTGGAAGCCATGAAAGGCCAAAACGTTGACTATGCGGTCGTTGACGGTTTTAAGATTCCTCGTCAGAAAGTAAAGGTGTTCACCTTCGACTTCGAGCCGTGGACTGTCATCCTTGCTTCCGATGGCTATCCATTCCTTCTGCCGTCGCTTGCTGAATCAGAAGAAGCCCTTGCCCTTCAGCGCAAAACCGACCCGCTCAACATTGGTCTTAATCCCGATGCTCCTTTCAAGGCGACGAAAGCATTCGCCGATGGATTTAACTCCTTCGACGACCGCTCTTACGTCAAGTTTACGATTTAGCGTTTCCTTTCATAGTCCACAAAGCAGAAGTCGTGGCTATGACGCTCGTCGGAAGAATGATGCTCATGCCACACTTCCTGCCATCCTTCTGAATAGTCCGGGAAAAAGCAGTCGGCTTCCGATGGTGTGTCGGCAACTTCTGTAAGACATAGGCGGTCGGCAATGTCAATAGCTTGGTTGTAAACGTGCGCTCCTCCTATGACATACACCTCTTCGTCTTCACCACAATGTCCCAGCGCTTCATCTAACGAGCCAAAGCACTCGCATCCAGGCAATTCCTTTATTGTGCGCGAAAGAACGATGTTACGCCTGTTTGGAAGCGCTCCCTTTGGCAGCGACTCAAACGTGTTGCGTCCCATTACGATGGTGTGTCCGGTTGTCAGGGCCTTAAACCTTTTCAGGTCGTCAGGCAACCAATATATTAACTTATTCTTGTTACCGATGGCGCGGTTGCGAGCCACAGCAGCTATAATGGATATTTTCATCAGTACTTTATTATTTACTTGTTCCCCAAAAAATTAAACCGACACTTCCGCCTTAATATGAGGCCAAGGGTCGTAGCCCTCAAGCTCAAAGTCCTCATACTTAAAGTCGAATATTGACTTCACGTCAGGGTTAATCTTCATCACTGGCAGTTGACGTGGCTCACGCATGAGTTGCAGTCGGGCCTGGTCAAGATGGTTAAGGTAGAGATGGGTATCGCCAGTGGTGTGAATGAAGTCGCCAACCTTATATCCAGTAACCTGTGCCATCATCTGAAGCAGGAGTGCATAGCTCGCAATGTTAAAAGGCACACCAAGGAACGTGTCAGCCGAACGCTGGTAAAGTTGTAGGCTCAGGCGGCCATTGGCAACATAGAACTGGAACATAGTATGACATGGAGGCAGAGCCATGGAGTCAACCTCAGCCACATTCCACGCGCTTACAATCATCCTTCGCGAATCAGGATTGTGCAGCAACTGTTCAACCACATTGCTTATTTGGTCGATGGTGCCACCATGATAGTCAGGCCACGATCGCCACTGGTGACCATAAACAGGTCCGAGTTCGCCGTTTTCGTCAGCCCACTCATTCCATATTCTCACACCATTTTCCTGCAGGTAGCGCACGTTGGTGTCTCCTTTAAGAAACCACAGCAATTCGTGTATTATCGACTTCAGGTGCAACTTCTTTGTTGTCAGCAACGGGAAGCCGTCCTCAAGGTTGAATCTCATTTGGTTTCCAAACACGCTCATCGTGCCTGTACCGGTTCTGTCGCCCTTGACGACACCCTCCGTGAGTATGCGGTTAAGCAGTTCAAGATATTGTTTCATTTTTTCATTACTTTTTTCTATCGTTTTAATATCCTCCATTCTTGTGGATAGAGATTGTTTGCACGGCTGCCGATGTTTTTCACAAAACCCAAAGGATGGCCGCGATAGGTAATAATTACATATCCCCTGTCAGTACCTTCGGGCAAGGTGATGGTTTCACGGCGCAAATAAGCCAAGGCAGTGTCAAGACCGACATCATGACGTGGAAACGCGTCTAAAGCGAGACATGAACAAAGGGCAAGGTCAATGTCAGGCACAAAATCCCGACCCTTAACAATTCCCACGTTCACCCCAGCTTTTACAACACGAACACGTCCACCGACCAGCATCTCGTAATCCTTTACCAAATCGTATGGTAAGGCATACAGTCTGTCACCCTCGGCAATGGGCACAAACCCTTCAGGCAACCAGTCGTTAATATTGACCGGCAAACGAGTTTTGCCTTTTCCTCCCGGATGAGCTTTCCTGTCTTTACGTGGACGTTGTGGCATTGCTTCGTTCCCCTTTCTCAATGCCGCCATAAACAATCCCTCACCTCGTGTCAAACCAGGAATAAACCTATACACCGGAGCCTCAAAGCCGTCAAGAAGCGAAGGCGTAATGTTCCACTCTTTGTCGGTTGCAACCTCAAGCGGCATAGCGTCATATTCATCCATTATCCACCTTACATTCTCCTCGTTTTCGTGTGTGTTAAATGTGCATGTGCTGTAGATGAGCAATCCACCTGGTTTCAGCATCTTCCATGCTTCAGCCACAATCTCACGCTGCAGCCTCCAAAGACGCTCTACAGCTGGCACGCTCCATTCACCTATAGTGGCATCGTCCTTTCGGAACATGCCCTCACCCGAACAAGGCACATCGCAAAGCACCACGTCGAACGTCAGTCCTGTTGCCGACAAGTCCTTTGGAAAGGCATTAGTGACAATCACATTAGGATTACCCCATTTTGAGAGATTCTCGGCAAGGATGTTTGCACGCGTCCTCACCGGCTCGTTGCTGACCAAAATGCTGCCTTCCTGCAAAGTCTGCAAGGATAGCGTTGACTTTCCTCCCGGAGCTGCACACAAGTCGAGCATTCTCACCTTGCCTTCAACGTGTTGCCTCAACACCTGCGACAAAAACATCGACGAAGCCTCCTGCACGTAGTAACATCCTGCATGCAACAACGGGTCAAGTGTGAACAATGGGCGTTCTGACAGATACATTCCGTCGCCACACCAAGGCACTTGTCCGTCAGCCAACGAGTCCTTAGGCATCTCCTCCCCTCTTTTTATTCTCACACTCACAGGAGGGTTATCGTCAAACGACCGGAGAAATCTCCCAAACCGTTCATCACCCATCACGCGTCGAGTGCTTATGACAAAGTCTTCAGGCAATGTTTTCATGCTGTTACTTCTGTTTTGACTGCAAAAATACAAACTATTTTACAATCCTCCAAACATTTCAACGATTTTTCAACTATAATGAACATATTAACAACAATGCCATGACAGTAAATATGAAGAATAAATAGATTAAAAACTCTGTCAATTCCTCGTTCTTTGGTCGCTTTACCTCGTTTGCCCTCCTCCTTACAGGTTTATAAGCACTCCTCTTCACAGGCTTAAACTGCTGTGCATACTCATCGTTGCCATACACGTCAGGATAAGCGTCCCTGAACTCCTTGTCATAGTAATCATGATCATAATTATTGTTATCGTATTCGTCGCTCATAATTAACTGTATTAAAGTGAAATTTAGTTGCCTCGCACAAACTGACATCTACGAAAAGACTAAAGTAGGCAAAACTTTCATTGTTCTGCAAATGTACGAACTATTTTCCAATACTCCAAACATTTCACCGATTTTCTGCCAAATTACTCCCTATCTGCCCACCGTTGCATTTCCTCTGACTACACTCAGCATTCCCGACATCACAAAAACCAAAGAATGTCGCTACAACTCTACATTCAGTCTACACTGTTTACCGAGGCGAAGCACAGAAAATGGAGGAACTCGCTGTTCTTCGGTTCACATAAGGGAGCCGAACGGGGAGCCATGTTCTATTCTCTCGTGTGCTCATGCAGACTCAACGGCGTGAACTTCTTCGAATACATATCAGACGTGATAAACAAGGCGGCAGCCTTGCCGCCAAACACCCCGCTGGAAAAATACAGAATGCTTCTGCCTGACAAATGGAAAGAAAACCGCTAAGTGAGCTCTTAGCGGTTTTTTGATATATGCAATACGCCATCGTGGAGACGCTTACAATCCAATAATCAGTAATCAATAATCAATATCCTAAAATATTTTCCAGAATCTTGTCAATTACTCTATCAAAGAAACGCCTCTTAATGAATGTGTTATTCCTTCGTATTACATCATCTACATTGAACATATTTACCAAATGGGTAATGAAATACGACTGTTTTCCCATGGGTTTATTCAACCACTCATCCTCAATGCGAATTGTATATTCTGGGTGATAATTCTTAGTTGATATCAAGACAGCATAAAACATACCATCTTCATCTACTTGCAATTCATTTCTCGATATTACAAGAGCTGGATGAGGCAAAATTGTCCCATCTGGCATAGTAAAAGGAATCTCTACTATTTCTCTCTGTTCAACATTTACTACAGCCATTTTGAAACTATCTCCTTAGTTTTTTGTGACACAAAAGGCTTATAATTACTATAGTCAACAGATGACAAATCTGCATGATCGACTTCATCCCAACTCGGGAATTTTGACAGACGTGCTGCCAATTCCTCATCGCTGAGAGGCTCTGATCTGGTTGTTGTTACTTTATTCTTGGATATGTCTTTATAGAGATGGTCAGCCAACCACTTTTTATTAGTATCTGTCAGTGATGACAACATCTCATAAATACTATCCATTGACATTATTGCTTTCATATTTATTCCTTTCTTTTTCATTCACACCGCAAAGATAGTGTAAATTATGCGGATTACCAAATAAAATCACAAAATCTTTTATTTTATTCCCATAATGCCGCATATTTTATCAAACGATACGCATTCAATCATGATTCAGTTTCACATGCAGCACTTTGATTCACCGATTTTGAGCATACCTCAGTAGAATTAAGGGTTGCTCAATCAAGCTTACTAACTTAGACACCAACCCTAACACTAAACCAAAGAATAACAAGGACAGATTCACAGGCTCGTTGGTGGAACGTGGGAAGCAGAAGTCGGAACGTCAAGGGAAATGCCGAAAGTGACGAACAAGGCAGAAACGTACCGAAGTCCGCTTCTGTGGCGGATTGCCCCGTAGTAGCGTTGAAGTGTCTGTAATGGACATGGAGCGAAGGGGGTGACACACTCAAGCAGCTGGAATTATACAACTCTTAAACAAAGAGGAGGATATGATGAAAGAAGCATATGCACAAAGCATAGAGTGTGAAGAGCCGTGTGCGGGGAGACTTTCACGCACGGTTCTGTGAGAGGATGAGGGTGAAACTCCCTCGCTCTACTCGACCTATGACCCTTCTTGACCCTTATATTTTGTCCCATTTTTTGTTCTTCTCTAAATACTGTCCTATCTCTGGCATTTCTTTGTTCATAGTCACACCAAGGAAAAATGCGGCTCTTGAGACTCCTACATATATGAACCTCTTCACCAAATCGGGATCTGCACTAACCTTATCTATATTATGGAAGAACACGACATCAAACTCCATTCCTTTAACCACATCTATCGGATATACTCGAATGTTGTTCTTATTGGCAAGTACATTGCCTTCGCTGCCATTAATTACTTCAATTCCTGTGTCTTCAATAAAATCCGTCTCCCTTAATGCATCAACAAAGTCTGAAATATCGTTCTTGTTATTCAGGAATATGGCAATCGATGGCAATCTCTTGCCGTATGCGATATACACTTCCTTGATTCTCTGTTCAATCCATTCCACTTTATCATCTTCGTCATCAGAGATGTATTCCAATGGTAAAGGAACTTTTTTTGATTTCATAAACGACTTGTATCCAGGGTCTTCGCCAATAGTATCGACATAGAGATTCTTTGCGACATCGAGCAATGCTGAGCTCTGTCTGTAAGATGTTCTCATACTCAAAACCAGAGGTTCATCGACGACATCGTTAATTACATCCCAACTGGTCAATCCACCTTGTGTGAGTCTTTGCATCACGTCTCCACACAGTGTCATCGAGTTATAATCCATTGTGAGGAATGACTGCATAGCATAAATGTCATATATGGAAAAGTCGGTAGCCTCATCCACTCCAATGATAGGTCTTGACAGCTCTTTATATGCATCAACAAAACTGTGGTTGGCATTTTTATCACCGCCTTTAATCACCTGCTTGACCATATTGTTTATATAGCCAAGTAGCAACGCTTGCTCTTGTGGATGCAGTTCTTTGCCGTCTCTTTTAGTTACAAGGTCATTCAATAACGAAAGATTCCAACCCTCAGTCTTTGATGTTAGAGCCTGTCGGCGGAAGCGCTTGTATTTAGTGGCAAAGTTGCCAAAAAGAACAGGTCTTACACCACGAGCATACTTGGCAAACTGTTCGAAAAGCACAAGTTCGCCGATTTTATCTATTTTTCCCTTATGTGATTCAGTCAACAATGGCTCGAGAATGCCACTGATTGTTTCCTGACGAGGAGTAAGACGAATGTCGGTATTCTTGCGACTATAGCAGTATCTTCTTAACCATTGCTTGATGAGACTGGTAATTTTATTAGTAATGTCCTCTTCTGTTTCTTCAGTGTCATCGTCAGAATCTTCTGTAGAATCTGTTGTGTTTTGAATCAACATATCCTCAATCTTGTTTTTCTTATCTTCATCTTGCGACAAGAATACAGTCAACTCATTCGAAATTGTCTGTAATGTACTGTTGTTTTCACGTAGAATTTCCCTACATTCCTCACCATAAGTTCTATCAAGTGATATTAAGAGAGTAACGAATTGTGACAGATTAAACGTTTCGGAAGACTCAAATCTGTTCTTTATGTTGATGGCAATGCTCGTCCATTTATATTTAACAGCATCGTCAATCTTTGGGAATTTGTTCTTTATTAGACGTAGTTGTCCTACAAAATATTCGTCAAACGCCTTTATGACGTCTGAATTTTGATAGAACAACGGATCTTTTTTCTTAGAAGCCTTGAATGGAGCTTTGTCATCTGTCGGGTCAAAAAGATGATAGTAGTCGCGGATTACAGTCTTACAGAAGTCATTCCAATGCCAAACCTTTTCGCCTGTTCTTGCCAAACCTTCATTATTCATGGCATCGGCAAGATATTCCTTCAGTAAGCGTGATGGAGAGAAGAACATCCAATCCCTATTTTCCTTGATAGCATTAAGAAGACTATTTACTTGTGATCTTGTAAGAGAATAATTGCGACTTTCTTGCTCCAAGTCTTCTTCAATTGCAAATGTATCTGTCAAATATTTCAATCTCTGAATCATCGTAGTGGTCTTTCCTGTACCAGGACCACCATCTATAATGACTGTTTTACCATTGAAAAGATTCTTTGCTTTAATTCTCGTCTGAACTGGGTCGATGATAGGATTATAACGCAGTTTTCCCTGTTGCCTGATATAACGAGTTAGGTTTTTCATCTCTTCCTGCTGGTCGGTAAGGATTCGATGTTCTTCCTTCAGTTTGTTCAAACCTTTCGTCAGAATACCTCTTTCAATTTGAGTATTTTCTTGTTGCTTTAGTTCCTCAATGCGTCTTTGCTGTTCCTTTTGGCGACGTTCATTTTCTTCAATTTCCCTTTGCTTTAACCTTAAGGTATTGAGGAAATCTGATAAATTAGTGTACGAATATATATGGCTATCTTCAAGAAGAGTGATGTTTTTGTTTACAAGGTCGGCCTTGTTGCTCATCATGAAATGACACATACCTCTGTTGATTTGTGTGCCAACGTCATTACTCAATAGGTCAATGGCGTTGCGTGAATTTTTTGGGATTATTTGTCCGAATGCCTTCGCGTCGTCATGTCCATACATGGTCACATTCCTACTGCCTGTTGTCAACCAATATGTGGCAACACTGGAATTGAAATTTCCATGCAACCTTGCCACAATGCCTCGAAAGTTATTCCTTTCGAATACAGGAATTGCGTTGATAATATTTTCTACGATATGCATTAATGATTCTTTCATATTCATACACTTTTCAAGGTTCATTTACACATAACCGTCATGGTCATAAAAACTGTCGTTGTCATCTTCAGGATCATAATTGGAATAATCATAATCTTGACTTTCCACACGATTCTCTCTGTAGATGTCTTCTTCATAGAGATTTCCCCAGTAGTTTCGCCGTGGTTTCCTCTGTCCTATACCTTCATTTCGTCTTGACATAATCGAAAAACCTTTCACGGACACATATTGCAGCCGTTAAAGTCCGTAGTCGGCATATTGTTAATATTTCAGATATACGGGTAAATAAACTGTCCCTGTGATAAAAATGTGCCGCAAATTTACAAACTATTATTTGTTCTGGCAAACTTTTATTCCGTTTTTTTCTCTTTAAAACTGTTTTTTGTTATTTTCATTTCATCTGAAATGGAACGGACGTATTCATTTCGTTTATGGGCAGTGATTTCAGAGACGCGAGTGATGTTATCTGGCTCATTTGATATTATAAGAAGTCGTTGTTGTTCCATTGGAGTTTGTAAGGCATCGGGGAGTTTGCGATACATACCACGGGCAAGGACGATGATTATTGGACATTCACCACGGAGAAGGAACTTCAACACATCCTTCTCCAATGGTGACTGGAATCCGCTTACCACTGCAATGTCTTTTTGTCGGCTAATCTTTGCAGCCCATTCAAGTGTGGGGATTATGTCGAGAGTGGAAGCATGACGTGAAGCGATGAACCCTATTTTGTGTAGGTTCAGCAACTGCTTGTTTCCGAGATATTTTGTTTCAGCCATGGACTATTCCTCTTCATTCAGTTCGTCACCCATCCTATACTTTATATCGTAGTTGATGATAAAGTCCAGTTCTTCTTCCGTAAAGCCGTAATGCTTTGCCAAGACCTTGTCGATTTCGTCGATGATGGGTTTGGATAATTGTTTTTGATATGTTACCGTCAAAGTATTTCCTCTTGATTTGCTATTGATGTTATAATATATTGCATTTTGCCTTAAACTCAATTCTAAAGAATCGCTTAACGAAATCAAGCACATTAAATCTCTATTATAATCCATTTGAAAACCAAATATCATATAATCTTTAAAATTAAACAAATCAAAATTTATAGAATAATACCACCAAAAGAGATTACTATTTATTGATGCAGAAAAAATTTTCTTATTAAAATCTTTTTTAAAGGAAGTATGTTTATTACTAACAGAAATACAATCGAATTCTTCATTTAGTATTGTTACCCAATACCCACCTCCTGCTGTTCTATAAAATATACGATTGTCATCAAGTTTGCTATTAGACAAGTATTCAGATATTTTTTTTTCTTTTGAATATTTTGAAAAAATTGATTTCTCCAAATCGTTACCCACTTTTACTATATGTTGTTGCTGTACTTGTGCAATATGAGAATAACCAATGTTAAAGAAAAGTTGTGTCCTATTTTCATTACGCCACCTATATATCCCTGTTGTATATATAATATTTTCAACACAATCAATATTTGATATAAATATTGATAGACGTTGCAATACTCCCTTAAAAAGCTGAGCTGGTCTTTGATGGAAATTTGATATCCATGATTTTCCCATAGAGATTTTTATCAAATTCTGCAATTCCTTCATACTGTCATTTGAAAAGGCAGAAATTGGAATTATCATTCCCATATATCCTTTATTTGAAACAATGTTTCTACTACGTTCTATCGTAAAAGAATATAGATTTGATGTTGGTAACGTTTTGTAAATTGATGACACATTATATATTTCCGAAATAGACTTTCCTGTTGATTTATTTTTTCTAGTATATCCCACATACGGCGGATTCCCAATAATCACATCAAAGCCTTCATTATCATGAATAATCTCATAGAATTCGGCAAGCCAATGGAATGGTTGGTGGGATTTCAGCCAATCTTCATATTTTGAGCTGTAAGCTATTTTGGTAAACATGTGGTTATTTAGCAACTCATTGAGAGTAGTCAACCGTTTTTTCAGTTCACCCTTTGCCTCTTTAAATGCAACCATGTTCTCAGACTGACGGAACTGAACATCTTTGAAACGATTGAAAGCTGTAGCAACAATCTCCATTTGAGTATTCACTTTGTCCTCAAACTCTTGACGAGCAAACATATCTCCAAACATAAGGTCTTTCTGTAGTTCTTCTTCCGTCGCATATCCTACAAGGGTATTGCCACATCGTATGTTGAAATCGATGTCGGGCAAAGGGTCGAGTCCCATATTGTCTGCTCGCATATCCACTTCTACCACTGCCACCATCTTCAGGAACAGGCGTAGTTTGGCAATCTCCGTAGCTTCTACCATGATGTCAACACCATAGAGATTGCGCAAAATGATGCTCTTAAAGATGAAATAATGAATGTTGCTGCGATATTTGTTGCTGATTTCCTCCAACTCCGTTTTGAAAAGCAAAGGGTTCTTCTCCTGGAACTCCTGCATTCTACAAATGCAAGACTCATACAGAGGTTCAAGTATGTTCATGGCAGCAAACAGAAATGCTCCACTGCCACATGTCGGGTCGAGAATACTGACGTGCTGCAGAGCCCTGTAGAAATGTAGCACGAAGGTATGGTCGTCGGTCTTGTCGAGAAGGTCTTTCACAAACTCACGAATGTCTAGATTGTAGGTGATAAAGTCGTTGATGTTGCTTATCTCCCCACGTCTTATCTTGCCAAGTATGCTCTCGCATCTTTGCAGTCGCTCTATAGTCTCTCTCCATATCTCTGTGGGAAGGGCAAAGGTGTCGGAGGTCTTCGTGTTCCAAGCCTTACGACGTTCGAGCAGATTTGGAGCAGATGTGTCTATGCCGATTGCAATATTGTCTGGTATCTGATTTCGCCAATCCGCCGAATATCCTTTCTTCACGGCGTCAAACACATATTTGTCGCCGCTATCTGCAAGTGATTTCCACACAAAGCCATCTGGCTTGAATGCCTTAGGAGTGGTTTCCTTAACCTTGTCCATCAGGAACGGAACAATACAGTTGCGTCCTATATATTCTGTTATATCCTCCTTGGTGTAATATGCTCCCATCTGCGCACGGTCGTTGATATATTGCTCAAAGATGTAGCCGAGCACATCGGGATTTATGTCCTTGCCAGAGGCTGTGATGCGTGTGTCGAGATGCCAACGCCATTTGTCGAAAAAATCAAACAGTCGCTGAAAAGCCTCGTCCTCTATGTCAATGTCCTTATAGTCGCGTTCGAGTTGATGGATGTCGAACATTCCACCGTTTAGATAAGGAATACGTCCGTATTTTTCCTCAACCTTAATTCCGCAAAACTTTGATTTAAATTAATTTATAAGTTCCTGAGCAACAAAAAGTTGCCCAGGATTTTGCCGTGTCAGATTTTTCACTTATCTTAGTGTTGCAATTAGAAAACAAGCGAAAATCGTAACAAGGCATG
>JALFCG010000011.1 GCA_022771265.1 Prevotella sp. | reverse complement strand
GGAATGTTCTGCAAGGATGTGCTCAATGATTTCCTAAAGGAATATGGCGGCAAGTATTCTGGTCTTGACAAATGCGAACAGAAATCTCTTAACAAAGAGGTGAACAAACTCTGCTCTGTCGTCCTGACCAAGGAGTATCTGTCAAAACGATAATCTCTCATCCTCTATTTATATCCCCGTTGAACAGTTATGATTCGACGGGGATAATAAAAAACCGAAAATCCCCAAATCTTTTTCATGAAATTGTAGGAAAATCCCCAAATCTTTTTCCCGAAAATGTAGGAAAATCCCCAAATCTTTTTTCTGGAAATGTAGGAAAATCCCCAAATCTTTGTCGTAAGACACCTTTGGAATACATTATTTTTCGTAACGTAACGTTTCGTTACGATATTGAACACTTAAACTAATTCAAGGGCAGCACTTTCTCTGAATAATCCAGTTTTTTTTTGAGTGTCTTCATCGTGAAGGCTACAATCCTACATCGAAGGTTGCTATTTAGTAGTAGGGCGGGTGCCCCACCCGCCCCTTGCCGCAAAAGACCCTCCCATACAATCAAACAGGATAATTGATTCACGTGAAAAAGTGAACAAATTAACAATTATACACACCATTTTCGTCCCTCCTTCTTGTTAATCAGAGAAAAAAGACGTATCTTTGCCACCGAATTGCAACAGTTAAGCTTATGAAGTACCCTATAGGAATACAGGATTTCCAGAAGATTATCGAAGACGGATATGTGTATGTCGATAAGACCGACTTGGTGTATAAACTCGCCAACGAGGGGCATGTCTACTTTCTGAGTCGCCCAAGGCGGTTCGGAAAGAGCCTTCTTATCTCCACACTCAAATACTATTTCCAAGGAAGGAAGGACCTCTTCAAGGGACTTGCCATCGACAAGCTCGAAAAGGAATGGGCAGTATATCCTGTGTTCCATCTCTCATTCGGCACTGCCAATTTCACCAAACCTGGCACTCTGGATGATGTCATTGACAAGTATCTTTCAGACGCTGAGAATGATTACCTGATTAAAACAAAAGTTAAAGACTACGGTCTGAGATTTAAAGACATTCTTAAGGCGGCACACAAAAAGGCAGGCCGCAGGGCGGTGGTGCTCATCGACGAATACGACAAGCCGCTGCTCGACGTGATTGACCTCGACTTGCAAGTGACCGACAGCGAGGGCAACCGAATGCGACTGGAAGACTACAACCGCAATCTTCTGAAAGGTTTCTACAGCCTGTTCAAGGATGCCGACGAGGACCTCCAGTTCGTGATGCTGACAGGTGTCACCAAGTTCTCGCAGGTGAGCGTGTTCAGTGGATTCAACCAGCCGGATGACATCAGCATGAACCGGCGTTATGAGGCTCTGTGCGGAATCACCAAGGACGAACTGCTCACTGTCTTCGACTCATCTATAAGAGAGCTGGCAGACGACCTCGGCATCAGCTATGAGGCAACCGTTGAGCGTCTGAAAAAGAAATACGACGGCTATCACTTTGGGCGAAGGATGATTGATATTTTCAATCCCTTCAGCATACTCAACTGTTTCAACACACTTGAGCTTAGGAACTTCTGGTTCGCCTCAGGCACACCAACATACCTTGTGCGCCTGCTTGCCCACAGCAACGAGAACATCAACGAGCTGGTGGGCAGATACTACGATGCCTCGCAGTTTATTGACTATAAGGCTGACATTGAGCAACCCCTGCCAATGATCTACCAAAGCGGTTATCTCACGATTAAGGATTGCAATATAGAGGACAATGCCTATCTGCTCGACTTCCCGAATGAGGAGGTGCGCAATGGATTTATTGGCACTATCGCTTCGAGGTATTTCGCGAATACCTCACAACCGACATCTTGGGTAATGGAAGTGACCGACTGCCTTCGCAAGGGCGACACCGCAAACTGATAGCCATCGGCATCAACTTCTCTTCGGAGAAAGGCACCATCGACGGATTCCTGCCCAAAGAGATATTACATGGCAAATAACGTTATTAATTAGGGTATTTGTCCTGCTGTTATCTACGCGAGAGATGTGCTGCTATCGCATTGGGAATACTATGACATCAGTATTCCCTTCAACAGATAAGTGGCATTTTGATTGCGTGCCACTCCAGAGGTTATCTTGTAACTATACGTCACATTATCCGTCAGCTCTATCTCAAAGCAGTAGTTGTGGAAACGGGATGGATGCTCATCGGACATTTTCGAGAGTTCAAGGTCGTGGGTGGCTATGATGCCAGTGACCGGCAGCTGGGATATGTATTCAAGGAACATCCTCGAACCGCTTAACTTGTCGGCAGAGTTTGTTCCCTTCAGTATCTCGTCGAGTATTATCAGCGTGTGGCTGTTCTCACGACAAGTAGCAATAAGATGTTTCAGGCGCAACAGCTCGGCGTTGAAATAGCTGATGCCGTGGGCAAGGTCATCGGAAGTACGCATACTGCTGAACAACGAAAAGGTGCTGACCCTCAATTGCCTGGCAAAAACCGGCATGCCACACATTGCAAGGATATAGTTAACTCCTATGGAGCGAAGGAATGTACTCTTGCCTGCCATATTGGCGCCAGTCACAATATAATAATGTGAGTCGGTGATGGTGAAATCATTGGGCACAGCCTTACTTCCCAAGAAAGGATGGCATATTTCTTCCGCACAATAAACCACCTCGTCTGCATCGACAATTTCCGCCTCCTTTGCGCATGGCTCATTATATCGGAATGTTGCCATCGACACGAGTGCGTCAAAACGGCTTACGGCATCTATCCACTCTGTCATCCTCGGCATATAGCACGATTTCCATTTTGCAAACCGTCTGACGAGGAAGAGGTCGTTGAGAAAGAATGCGTCGCACAGCATACGATAAAGAGGATTGCCATTGCGGTCGAGGCTGTCCATCAGCCTCTTTAGTTGCTTGAAAGAGCGGAGCGCATTTCCGTCGGCACTTGACAGGCGCGAGAGTATGTCGGCATTGTCCTTGGCAGAGAAATGACACTCGGAGATAATCTCCATAAGAGATACATACATGCTCATCTGTTTGCTTACCGCCCCTACTGTCTTGTTGATATTATGCAATGGCCGTGAACACAAGACAATCATCAAGAGCAGTTGCAGTAATCCCCACTGAAACGGCACACTCGACGGAACGACATCCA
>JALFCG010000006.1 GCA_022771265.1 Prevotella sp. | reverse complement strand
CTAAGCTCTTCCTTTGTTGCCAGTTTGTCAATCTGACCCTGCAGGTTGGTGATGTCGTCATCGTAGTCCTTACAAGAAGTCAGACCACTTGTTGAAGTCGCCAAGAGGGCTCCAAACAAGATAGCACTAAAAAGTTTTCTTTTCATACGATAAATATTAAATTAATTAAAAATTGATATAAATTACATGCTAATTATTCTCTCAAACGCCCAAATGTATCTCTTGCCGCGAGATACATTATTTATACAATTTAACAAATAGACAGTTTATATTGTTTTTATAAGTTGCTGTATAAATGGTTGTTATAATATACGATTTATGTTTAATAACCATTGTGAACGGGATTTAACAGACGGTGTCAATTGATACAGTTTTCATGTTTTGTTGATGCTGAAAAAAATGTGAGTTAAGGGCTTAGAGAGGCATAATAAATGTTAATATATTTGCTTTTGTAATAATGTTTCAATAAAATATGAGATATCATTGGACACGAGAAATGCTTAATAATGCTTAAAATGTTTGGTGTTGTTTGGGATTATGTGTATTTTTGCATTTCTAAATATAAATATGTGTATGCACAAGGCAGGATTTGTGAATATTGTGGGCAACCCAAATGTTGGAAAATCGACACTGATGAATCAATTAGTGGGCGAGCGAATAAGCATTGCCACGTTTAAGGCCCAGACGACGCGTCACCGAATAATGGGTATAGTGAACAGGGACGACATGCAGATAGTGTTTTCTGACACTCCCGGCGTTCTGAAGCCGAACTACAAGCTTCAGGAGTCGATGTTGGCATTTTCGCAGTCGGCTCTGACAGATGCGGATATATTGTTGTATGTGACTGACGTTGTTGAGAATCCGGAGAAGAACATGGACTTCTTGGAGAGGGTAAGCAAGTTGTCTGTACCTGTACTGTTGTTAATCAACAAGATAGACGAAAGCGACCAGAAGTCGTTGGGTGATATTGTTGAGCGTTGGCATGGTTTGCTGCCTAACGCAGAGATATTGCCTATATCGGCAAAGAACAAGTTTGGCGTTGACATGCTTTTGAAGAGGATATACGAGTTGTTGCCGGAGTGTCCTCCTTACTTTGATAAGGACCAGTTGACTGACAAGCCTGCGAGGTTTTTTGTCAGCGAGATTATCAGGGAGAAGATTTTGTTGTATTACGACAAGGAGATACCTTATTCGGTAGAGGTTCGTGTAGAAAGTTTCAAGGAGTCGGAGAAGCTGATTAAGATAAGTGCCGTGATATATGTCGAGCGCGACTCGCAGAAGGGCATTATTATCGGTCATCAGGGATATGCGCTGAAGAAAGTGTCAACAGAGAGCCGCAAGGCGTTGGAGAAGTTTTTCGGCAAGTCGATTTATCTTGATGTTTTTGTGAAGGTTGACAAGGACTGGAGGAGTTCTGACAAGGAACTCAGCAGCTTCGGCTACAACTTGGATTGAGGCTGAAGCTATTTATTAATTAATTGAGAAAGAAAGACATATGGCAAATTTAGTAGCAATAGTCGGACGGCCTAATGTGGGCAAGTCCACACTTTTTAACCGTTTGACGAAGTCGCGTCAGGCGATAGTCAGCGATGAGGCGGGAACGACCCGCGACAGACAGTACGGCAAGTGCGAATGGAACGGCCGTGAGTTTTCTGTCGTAGATACAGGCGGCTGGGTTGTCAACTCCGACGACATATTTGAAGAGGAGATTCGCAAGCAGGTGATAATTGCGACAGAAGAGGCAGACTTGGTGCTGTTTCTTGTGGATGTGATGAACGGCTTGACGGACTGGGACGAGGATGTGGCCCAGATACTGCGTCGCAGCAAGCTTCCCGTGATACTCGTGGCTAACAAGACAGACAACAACACCCAGCAGTATTACGCCGCAGAGTTTTACAAGTTAGGTCTTGGCGACCCGTTCTGCATCAGTGCAGCAACAGGCAGTGGCACGGGCGACTTGCTTGACGAGGTGTTGGGCAGGCTGAAGAAAGACACTTCGGAGATGATAGAGGAGGGTATTCCGAGGTTTGCCGTCGTCGGTCGTCCTAATGCCGGCAAGAGCAGCATTATCAATGCTTTTATTGGTGAGGACAGGAATATTGTGACAGAGATAGCGGGTACGACCCGTGACAGTATATACACTCGCTACGACAAGTTTGGTTTTGACTTTTACCTTGTAGATACGGCAGGAATCCGCAGGAAGAACAAGGTGACGGAGGACTTGGAGTTTTATTCTGTCATGCGTTCCATACGTTCCATAGAGAACAGCGACGTTTGCATATTGATGATTGACGCCACTCGTGGTATAGAGTCTCAGGACATGAACATCTTCCAGTTGATTCAGAAGAACAACAAGAGTCTTGTGGTAGTGGTGAACAAATGGGACCTGGTGGAAGACAAGAGCCAAAAAGTGATAGACACCTTTGAAAGTGCGATAAGGGAGAGAATGTCTCCATTTAAGGATTTCCCGATAATTTTTGCCTCAGCCCTTACTAAGCATAGGATTTTCAAGGTGTTGGAAACTGCAAAGGATGTCTATCTGCATCGCACGTCCAAGATTGGCACAACGAAACTGAATGAGACTATGCTTCCGCTGATAGAGGCTTATCCGCCACCATCTATCAAGGGCAAGTATATAAAGATAAAATACTGTTCGCAAGTACCTAACACTCAGATTCCTTCTTTCGTATTCTACGCGAACCTTCCCCAGTATGTCAAGGAGCCTTATAAGAGATTCCTTGAGAACAAGATTCGCGAGAACTGGAATCTTAGCGGTACTCCGATTAATATATTTATAAGGCAGAAGTAGGACTTGGCTGGATTGGAATGAAGAAGATTGTTTTTGCCGGAATGTTTGGACTTCTGTTGACAGGATGTTCCGGCGGTGAACAGAAGGACCTGGCGGCTGAGGCTGCCAGGACTTTTTACGACAGCCTGTTGTCGGGGGGATATGAACATTTTGTTGACGGTTTCGACCGCCGCGACTCTATACCTCTTTCATACAGGTCACAATTGGTTACTAACGCGAAGCAATATGTCTATGGCTTGAAGGAAAAGCACGGGGCTGTGGAAGCTGTAAGGATAGTGAGGTCGAAACGAGACTCGGTGGCAGGTACAACTAACGTGTTCCTCATGTTGTGCTTCAGCGACAGCCTTAAGGAAGAGATTGTTGTGCGAATGACGGAGAAGGAAGGAGTCTGGAAAATGAAATAGTTATTTTTCCAGGATGCTCTTCCTCATCTTTTTCAGCAGGTCGCTGGCGAAGATGAAATCGGTCAGGAGCTGATTTGACGATGTCATAATGTCGCCGCTTTGTCCTCTCCATTCGAGGTGTCCCTGATGGATGAAGATTATGGATTCACCTATTCCCATGACGGAATTCATGTCGTGGGTGTTGATGATGGTGGTGATGTTGTATTCGTGGGTGATGCTATGCAGGAGTTCGTCGATGACGAGCGACGTCTTTGGGTCGAGCCCAGAGTTAGGCTCGTCGCAAAAGAGGTATTTCGGGTTTAGTGCTATGGCTCTTGCTATGGCAACGCGTTTCTGCATACCTCCCGATATTTCCCCTGGGAATTTAGCTTCCGCGTCAACGAGGTTCACTCGGTCGAGGCAGGATTGTGCCCTTCTCACCCTTTCGCGGTAGTTCATTGTAGAGAACATGTCGAGCGGAAACATGACGTTTTCGAGCACAGTCATCGAGTCGAAGAGGGCAGCCGACTGGAATATCATTCCCATCTCCCGTCTCAGTGCAATTTTTTCCTTTTTTGACATAGCCACGAAGTCACGCCCGTCGTAGAGCACTTCTCCTGAAGTAGGGTCGAGCAGTCCTACGAGATTTTTCATCAGTACGGTTTTTCCCGATCCGCTTTGTCCGATGATAAGGTTTGTTTTCCCGTTTTCGAATGTTGCCGAAATGTTTTTCAGGACATCCTTGTCCTCGAACGACTTATATAATTGCTTTACTTCAATCATGTTGTTCCTTTTGAAAATGAGAGTTAGACGCTAAGCAACTGGGTGAGGAAGACGTCGCTGCACAGTATGAGCACAGATGAGCATACGACAGCGTCGGTACTCGCCTTTCCTACATTTACGGAGCCACCTTCAACGGTGTAACCGAAGAATGACGGCACGCTGGAGATGATGAACGCGAAGAAGAGGCTTTTGATGATGCTCATCCATACGAACCACGGGTTAAAGGCGTGCTGCAGTCCTGCCGTGAGGTCGTCGGGCGAAAGCACATGCCCTATATAAGCAGTGGCATAAGCTCCGAGAATACCTGTAGCGGAACTGAAGATGACAAGGAAAGGCATGATGGTGACCAGTCCGAGAATCTTTGGAAGTATGAGAAAGCATGCAGAGTTAACACCCATGATGTCAAGAGCGTCGATTTGCTGTGTCACTCTCATTGTTCCTATTTCTGACGCGATGTTTGACCCGACCTTTCCGGCAAGGATAAGGCACATGATGGATGAAGAAAACTCAAGGAGCATTATCTCGCGAGTAGTATATCCCGTAACCCATCTTGGCATCCACGGGCTTTGTATGTTCAGCTTCATCTGAATGCATATCACAGCGCCGATGAAGAATGAAATGAGAAGCACGATACCAATCGAGTTGACACCGAGCTGCGCCATTTCCTTTACATATTCCTTCAAGAACATGCGCATTTTTTCCGGACGTTGGAATGTGCGCCCCATGAGCACGAGGTATCGTCCGAGAGTGTTAAGCCATTTGTCGATCAACATAAATATACTGTTATTTTGGTGCAAAGTTAAGGAAAAGAAGTGAAAAACCGATAAAAACACAGAAGTTTTTAGTTTATTTATTGAAAATAATGTAGAAAAACCGCATTAAAGGGCAAATAGATGGAAAAAAAAGTGTACCTTTGCGGCAAAATTGTCAATAGAAGATGGACGAGAATATGAATAATGACACCCGCATGGTGCTTCGCACGGAGGGTTTGGTAAAGCGTTACGGCAAACGCACGGTGGTAAATGACGTGTCAATCGACGTCAAGCAGGGGGAGATTGTCGGTCTGCTGGGCCCTAACGGAGCCGGCAAGACAACGTCGTTTTACATGACGACAGGACTTATTGTCCCCAATGCCGGACATATCTACCTTGACGACCTCGACATAACCAAGTTCCCCGTTTACAAGAGGGCACGGGCGGGCATAGGCTATCTGGCACAGGAAGCGAGCGTGTTCCGCAAGATGAGCGTAGAGGACAACATCATGTCGGTACTGGAAATGACGGGCAAGTCCCACGACTATCAGAGGGAAAAGTTAGAGAGCCTGATAAAGGAATTTCGTTTACAGAAAGTGCGCAAGAACAAGGGCGACCAACTGTCAGGTGGAGAGCGTCGCCGAACGGAGATAGCCCGTTGCCTGGCTATCGACCCTAAGTTCATTATGCTTGACGAACCTTTTGCCGGCGTTGACCCTATAGCCGTTGAAGATATTCAACAGATAGTATGGAAACTGAAAGACCGCAACATAGGCATTCTGATAACCGACCACAACGTGCAGGAAACGCTTAGCATTACCGACCGGGCGTATCTGCTGTTTGAGGGCAAGATATTGTTCCAAGGCAGTCCGGAAGAACTGGCAGCCAACAAGATTGTCAGGGAAAAATACCTCAGCAACAGCTTCGTCCTTCGCAAAAAAGACTTCCAGCTGATGGAAGAGGAAAGGAAAGCGAAAGAAGCGGCGGAAAGTTAAAAAAGCAAAAATTGTTGGTCGTTACACCTTTTATATGTAACTTTGCAGCCCAAATTGGATTATTACAAAATTAACAGATAAAAAAGAAAATGAATATTTCGTTCGAAACCACCGAAAAAGTCAATGGCGTGCTGACGATGACCATTGAGAAGGAAGATTACCAGGGCGACGTAGAAAAGTCCCTGAAAGATTATCGCAAAAAGGCAAACGTGCCAGGATTCCGCGTAGGTCAGGTGCCTATGGGTCTTATCAAGCGCCAGTTCGGAGCTTCTGTGAAGGCAGACGTCATCAACAAAATAATTGGCAAAAACCTTAACTCTTATATCACCGACAACAAGATAGAGATGCTTGGCGAGCCAATGGCAAACGAAGGCCAGGTGCCTCAGGATCTTGAGAGCGACGGACCGTTCACATTCATTTTTGACATCGCCGTAGCACCAGAGTTCAAGGCTGAGCTGACTGCCGACGACGCTATCGACTACTACGACATCGATGTTGACGAAAAGCTTGTCAACCAGCAGGTGGAGATGTTCCAGTCCCGTTCAGGCCACTATGACAAGGTAGAGGAGTACGACGGAGCCCAGAACGACATGCTGAAGGGTGACCTCCGCGAGCTTGACGCTGACGGCAATGCCAAGGAGGACGGCATCGTGGTTGAGGCTGCTGTATTGATGCCAGAGTATATCAAGGTTGACGACCAGCGCAAGCTGTTCGACGGTGCTAAGTTGGGAAGTGTCATCACTTTCAACCCGAAGAAGGCTTATCCTGAGAGCAACACTGAGATCAAGTCACTCCTTAAGATTGACGATGCCAAGGCAGAAGAGCTTACATCTGACTTCACCTTCCTCGTTACCGAGATTTCACGCTATGTGAAGGCAGAGGTGAATCAGGAACTGTTTGACCAGATCTACGGCAAGGACAACGTAAAGGACGAGGCAGACTTCCGCCAGAAGATTGCGGAAGGCATCAAGAACCAGCTGAAGAGCGACACTGACTACAAGTTCCTCCTCGACGTTCGCGCTTATGTGGAAAACAAGGTCGGTGAACTGACATTCCCAGAGGCATTGCTGAAGCGCATGATGCTCAGCAACAATAAGGACAAGGGCGAAGACTTCGTCAATGAGCATTTCGACGCCAGCATCAAGGAGCTGAAGTGGAGCCTCATCAAGAACCAGCTCGTGAAGGCTGCCGGCATAAAGATTGAGGATGCCGACGTGAAGGCTGTGGCAAAAGAGGCTGCACGCGTCCAGTTTGCCCAGTATGGCATGTCTAACATTCCCGAGGAATACCTCGAGAAGTATGCTAACGACATGCTCAAGGATGAGAAGTATCTCGACAATCTCGTTGAGCGTGCCATCGACGTCAAGTTGACCGACTCACTCAAAAATGTTGTTAAATTGAACCAAAAAACAGTGTCTTTGGACGATTTCAACAAGATGATGCAAGAAAAATAAGTTTTTTTTGAAAAAAAACCTCGAATATGTAGAGGTTATCGACTTTTTTTATTAACTTTGTTCCACGAACGAGTATAAGAGGGTCGATAACCTCTATTTTTATATAATAATTACATTGAAGAAATGAACGATTTTAGAAAATATGCAACTAAGCATCTTGGCATCAACGGCCTCGTATTTGACGAAGTGGTGAGCTCGCAAGCTCAGTATTTGAATCCGTATATACTGGAAGAACGCCAGCTAAACGTCACTCAGATGGACGTCTTCTCACGACTGATGATGGACCGCATCATCTTCCTTGGCACTCAGATTGACGATTATACTGCCAACACCCTTCAGGCGCAGCTGCTCTACCTTGACTCCGTTGACCCGGGTAAGGACATCTCTATATACATCAACTCTCCAGGCGGAAGTGTTACAGCCGGCCTCGGCATCTATGACACCATGCAGTTCATATCAAGCGACGTGGCAACCATCTGTACCGGAATGGCTGCCTCCATGGCTGCGGTGCTGCTTGTGTCTGGAGCTGAAGGCAAGCGCTCGGCGTTGACCCACAGTCGAGTGATGATTCACCAGCCGCTCGGCGGTGTTCAGGGACAGGCTTCCGACATCGAGATTGAGGCAAAGGAGATAATGAAGTTCAAGAAAGAGCTTTACACCATCATCTCTGAACATTCCCACACTCCTTACGACAAGGTGTGGAATGATTCCGACCGCAACTACTGGATGACAGCCGACGAGGCGAAGGACTACGGAATGATCGACATGGTTTTGAAACGAAAGAAAGAAGAGGACGATAAGAAATGATGAAAAAATGTAGTTTCTGCGGAAAGAGTGAAAGCCAATGCACACTGCTTGTAACCGGTATCAACGGATGCATCTGTGACAATTGTATCAATCAGGCATACACCATACTTGAGACGACGATGGAGCACGCGTCTGCCAAGAAGAAAGACGACAAGGACTTCAAACTGAAGCGTGTGCCTAAGCCTATGAAAATCAAGGAGTACCTCGACCAATATGTCATAGGGCAGGATGAAGCGAAAAGGTTCCTGTCGGTAGCGGTATATAATCATTACAAGCGCCTTCAGCAGCCTGACGACGGCAGCGGCGTCGAAATCGAAAAGAGCAACATCATCATGGTCGGAAGCACCGGCACTGGCAAGACTCTCCTCGCCCGCACAATAGCCAAATTGCTTGACGTTCCCTTCACTATCGTTGATGCCACGGTCTTCACTGAGGCAGGCTATGTCGGCGAGGACGTTGAAAGCATCCTCTCCCGTCTTCTTCAGGTTGCCGACTACAATGTCGAGGCTGCCCAACGGGGCATCGTGTTCATTGACGAGATTGACAAAATTGCACGCAAGGGCGACAATCCGTCAATCACTCGCGACGTGAGCGGCGAAGGCGTGCAGCAAGGTCTCCTGAAACTACTTGAGGGCACGATGGTTAACGTGCCGCCTAAGGGTGGGCGCAAGCATCCCGACCAGGACTACATACATGTTGACACGAGAAACATCCTCTTCATTTGCGGCGGGGCGTTTGACGGAATAGAGGTAAAGATCGCACAACGCATGAACACTCACACCGTAGGCTACAACTCGGTACAGAATGTCAGGAAGATTGACAAGAATGACATCATGAAATATGTAGTGCCACAGGACTTGAAGTCGTTTGGACTTATACCCGAGATCATTGGCAGAATGCCTGTGCTCACATATCTTAATCCCCTTGACAAAGAAGCGCTCGCAAAGATACTCGTAGAGCCAAAGAACTCTATAATCAAACAGTACAAGAAACTGATGGAGATGGACGGCATCGAGTTGACTTTCAGCGACGAGGCTCTTGAGGTTATCGTTGACAAAGCCGTCGAATACAAGCTCGGAGCTCGCGGACTGCGTTCTATAGTTGAGAGCATAATGAACGACGTGATGTTTGAACTACCATCGAGAAGAGTAAAGAAATTTGAAATAACAGCTGATTATGCCAAACAGCAGCTTGAGAAATCCAGGCTGCAGAAGGTTGGTTGACTTTTCATGACAAAGAAACATATAATATGAATCTAACCGCAGAATTGAAAAAATATTTCGGCTTTGACAAGTTCAAAGGCGACCAGGAAGCGATAGTAAGCAATGTACTTGCTGGAAAAGACACGTTTGTGCTTATGCCGACAGGTGGCGGGAAGTCTTTGTGTTACCAGCTTCCGTCACTGTTGATGGAGGGAACGGCGATTGTCATCTCGCCTCTCATCGCACTCATGAAGAACCAGGTTGATTTCATGAACGGATTGGGAGAGGATGGCGTGGCTCATTATCTGAACTCGTCGCTGAACAAGGCGGCAATCGACCGCGTGAAGAAAGACATCATGAGCGGGCGTACAAAGCTATTGTATGTCGCACCGGAGTCGCTGACAAAAGAAGATAATGTCGATTTTTTCAAAACTGTAAAGATTTCATTCTACGCCGTGGACGAGGCGCACTGCATCTCTGAATGGGGACATGACTTCCGCCCCGAATACAGGCGCATCCGGCCTATAGTCAACGAGATTGGCAACGCTCCCGTCATCGCCTTGACTGCCACTGCCACTGACAAGGTGCGCACTGACATCAAAAAGAATCTCGGCATTATGGAGGCCGACGAGTTCAAAAGCTCGTTTAACCGCCCTAATCTTTATTATGAGGTAAGAGCTAAGACCAAGGATGTTGACAAGGATATCATCAAGTTCATACGCCAGCATCCGGGCAAAAGCGGCATCATCTACTGTCTGTCAAGAAAAAAGGTAGAGGAACTGTCGGCTGTACTGAAAGCCAACGACATTAAAGCGGCTGCCTATCATGCCGGTCTTGACTCCACAACCCGATCAGAGACCCAGGACGACTTCCTCATGGAACGCATCGACGTCATCGTGGCTACCATAGCCTTCGGCATGGGCATCGACAAGCCTGACGTAAGGTTCGTCATCCATTACGACATTCCGAAAAGCCTCGAGGGATACTATCAGGAGACTGGACGTGCCGGACGTGACGGAGGCGAAGGCAAGTGTATTGCTTTCTACAGTTACAAGGACCTGCAGAAACTTGACAAATTCATGGAGGGCAAGCCTGTTGCCGAACAGGACATCGGAAGGCAACTCTTGCAAGAGACCGCCGCTTACGCCGAGACTTCAGTGTGCAGGCGCAAGATGCTGCTCCATTATTTCGGAGAGACATATAAGAAGGAAAATTGTGGCAACTGCGACAACTGTCTGCATCCGAGAAAGAAAGTTGAGGCAATGGACCAGATGGTCACAGCCCTCAAGGCTATTCTTGCCATCAAGGAGAACTTCCGTTCCGACTATGTTGTTGACTTCATCAGAGGCAAGGAAACTAACGAGATACTTGCCCACAAACACCAGGAACTGGAAGAGTTCGGCTCAGGAGAGGATGACGACGACAAGATCTGGAATCCCTTGCTGCGACAAGCCCTTATCGCCGGCTACCTTAAAAAGGACGTGGAAAACTACGGACTGCTCAAGATTACTCCTGAGGGTAAGAAATTTATCAAGAAGCCCAAATCCTTTGAGATCGTTGAGGACAAGGAGTTTGACGACGAGGAAATCGACGAAGGAGGCGAGTCAACAAGCGCACTCGACCCGACGCTTTGTTCCATGCTGCGTGACCTGCGTAAGAAGATTGCACAAAAGATGGAACGACCGCCATATGTCATTTTCCAGGATGTGTCACTCGACCAAATGGCTACCGACTATCCTGTCACCCTCGAGGAACTGAAGAGCATCCAGGGAGTCGGTGAAGGAAAGGTGAGACAGCCATACGCAAAGGAGTTTGTCGATCTCATAAAGAAATACTGCGAAGAAAACGACATCGTGCGTCAGGCCGACCTGCGAGTAAGGACTGTGGCAAAGAAGTCGATGCTCAAGGTTAGCATCATTCAAGGCATCGACCGCCAGATTGCCCTCGACGACATTGCCAATGCGAAAGGCATAGAGTTTGACGAGATGCTTGACGAGGTGGAGGCAATAGTCTATTCCGGAACAAAGCTGAATATCGACTATTTCCTTGAGGAAGTGATGGACGAGGAACATGTCGATGACATCTACGACTATTTCCTCGACTCGGAGACTGACGACCTCGAGACAGCTCTCGAAGAACTTGGCGACGACTATTCTGAAGAAGAAATACGCCTGGTTAGGATAAAGTTCATTTCAGAAATGGCAAATTAAAGTTAAAAATCTTAATAACGCTCTTTATATGCGAAAATTGTGCTAAATTTGCACGCAATAAAAAAGTAAAGTATATATATGGCATCATTTATTGCAGATAAAATCGTAATGGACGGATTTACTTTTGACGACGTCCTGCTTATTCCGGCTTACTCTGAGGTATTGCCAAAATCGGTTGAGTTGAAAACGAAGTTCTCTCGAAACATCGAGCTGAACGTGCCTTTTGTGACAGCTGCCATGGACACTGTCACTGAATCACAAATGGCAATCGCCATCGCACGAGAAGGAGGAATAGGTGTTATACACAAAAACATGTCAATTGAAGAGCAGGCTCGTCAAGTGGCTATTGTCAAGCGTGCGGAAAACGGCATGATCTATGACCCCGTAACCATACGACGTGGCTCGACTGTCAAGGATGCACTCGACATGATGGCTGAATATCATATTGGTGGCATACCTGTAGTTGACGACGACAACCATCTCGTCGGTATCGTCACTAACCGTGACTTGCGCTTCGAGCGTCGTCTCGACAAGAAGGTTGACGAAATAATGTCAAAAGAGAACCTCGTCACCACTCACCAGCAGACTGACCTCAGCGCTGCTGCACAGATTCTTCAGGAGAACAAAATCGAAAAACTGCCCGTGGTTGACAAGGACAACCATCTCGTCGGACTGATTACTTACAAGGACATTACCAAGGCTAAGGACAAGCCAATGGCGTGCAAAGACGTGAAAGGACGTCTAAGAGTAGCTGCGGGAGTAGGTGTCACTGCCGACACTCTCGACCGCATGCAGGCATTGGTTGATGCCGGTGCTGATGCCATCATCATCGACACTGCCCACGGCCATTCAAAATATGTGATTGAGAAACTGGTCGAGGCTAAGCGCTCGTTCCCGAACGTGGACATCGTGGTGGGAAATGTAGCAACAGGTGAGGCTGCACGACTGCTCGTCGAGAATGGAGCTGACGCCATTAAGGTCGGCATCGGCCCGGGCTCAATCTGCACCACCCGTGTCGTGGCTGGTGTAGGCGTTCCCCAGCTGTCGGCTGTCTATGATGTTTACAACGCGTTGAAAGATACCGGTGTGCCTCTCATCGCCGATGGTGGCTTGCGCTATTCGGGCGACATCGTCAAGGCATTGGCTGCCGGAGGCAGTTGCGTGATGATTGGTTCGCTCGTGGCTGGAACTGAGGAGAGTCCAGGAGAGACCATCATCTTCAACGGAAGGAAGTTCAAGAGCTATCGTGGCATGGGTTCTTTGGAAGCCATGGAGCAGAAGAACGGTTCAAAGGACCGTTACTTCCAAAGCGACACCAAGGACGTGAAGAAACTTGTACCAGAGGGCATCGCGGGACGTGTTCCTTACAAGGGCACCGTACAGGAGGTTATCTACCAGCTCGTGGGTGGCTTGCGCTCGGGAATGGGCTATTGTGGCGCAAATGACATTGCGGCTCTCCACAATGCTAAGTTCACACGCATCACCAACGCTGGTGTGCTGGAAAGTCATCCGCACGACATCTCCATCACAAGTGAGGCTCCTAACTACTCGCGTCCTAACGACTGATGCTGAATAAGAATATATACACATTATTATAATAATACGGGCGGACATGGGTTGCTGTGCCCGCCCCGTTTGCGGAATATGAAAAGAATCTTCACACTTGTCCTTGTGATGGCGAGTATTGCTGTTCACGCGCAGACCTCCGACGACCCGGTAGTCATGACCGTCAACGGCATTCCAGTCACACGGTCGGAGTTCGCCTATTCTTACAACAAGAATAACACGGCGGACGTATTCGACCGCAAGACCATCGACGAGTATGTCGGTCTTTACATCAACTACAGGCTCAAGGTGGCTGCCGCTCTCGATGCCCGTCTCGACACGATGGCTTCCCTGCGGAGGGAATACGCCTTCTACCGCAACAAGCAGGTGCTGCCTGCGTTAGTCCACGACAAGGACGTGGAAGAGGAAGCGCTCCGTATTTATGAAAGTCAAAAGAAACGTATAGGGGAAAAGGGGCTCGTAAAGCCTGCCCACATCCTGCTCCGGGTGGGACAGAAAGCAAGTCCCACAGAGTTGGAACAACAGAAACAGAGAATTGATTCTATCTATGAGGCTGTAAAAAAAGGGGCTGACTTTGCCGAAATGGCACGACGGTTCTCTGACGACACCGCCTCGGCGCCTAATGGCGGTGAACTGCCGTGGATGTCGGTCGCACAGTCATTGAAAGAATTTGAGGACATGGCTTTCTCCCTAAACGTCGGGGAGTTAAGCGTGCCGTTCTTGTCGCCGGCAGGATATCACATCGTATTGATGAAAGGAAGAAAACAGCTGGAACCGTTCGATTCTTTACGCAACGGCATCATGGATATGATAGAGAAACGCAAGATTCGCGATGCCATTGCTTTGAGAAAAGTAAGAACGATGGTGGAAGAGTCCAAAGGAACTGCTTCTGAAGCGGACCTCATGGACAGATATGCCGACTCCTTGTGTGCCGCTGACCCTGACTTGAAATGGCTTTTCAAGGAATATCACGACGGATTGCTGCTTTACGAAATTAGCAACAGGACGATTTGGGAAAAGGTGGGGAAGGATGAAGAGGCTTTGAAACACTATTTCAACAGCAACAAGAAAAAATACAAGTGGAACGAACCCAGGTTCAAGGGTGTCGTGGTTTTCACACGTGACGAGAATGATGCCGCGGCTGTAAGGAAATTAATAAAGAAACTGGATTTCGACGAGTGGGACAACGCCATAGAGAGACGTTTTAACAACGGATCGACAAAAAGGGTGACAGCGACTAAAGGACTGTTCGTCAAAGGCGACAATACCGTCGTTGACAACAAGGTGTTCAAGACGGGAAAGGATTATTCCATGCCGGAAGGATTTCGATGCGTGGAAGTCGTCGGAAAGAAACTAAAAGCACCGAAACATTACACCGATGTCCGTGGACTCGTGGTCTCTGACTATCAGGAACAACTGGAACGCGAGTGGATTGACAACCTCCGACAGCGTTACAAAGTGACTGTTGACCGTGATGTCCTGCAGTCTGTCAACAACCTCGCCAAGGTGTCACAATAATAAGATGAATAATAATAACTCGAGAATACAATGACAAAAACATTCAAAATCAGATTATATTCACTCGCCCTTCTTGCCGCAATTGGCATCGCCACAATGGCGCAAGGACAACAAGTGACTGATGAAACGACAAGCAACGCCGACAGTGCGGCGGTTGACTCCGTGATGCCTATTCCCGAATCGGCAATCATCGATGAGGTCATCTGGGTCGTGGGCGACGAGGCTATCCTGAAAAGCGACGTGGAGGCTATGCGACTGCAGGCTGCCCAGGATGGCACTAAATGGAATGGAGACCCCGACTGCATCATTCCCGAACAAATTGCTGTACAGAAGCTATACCTACACCAGGCGGCTATCGACAGTATCGAAGTGTCACAGAGTGAGATAACACAGATGGTTGACCAACAAATCAACGGCTGGATACAGATGATCGGGTCAAAAGAAAAACTCGAAGAGTACAAAAAGCAGAGTGTAAGCCAGATGAGAAACGAGCTCAACGAGGTCGTAAGGGACAGGATGATGGCGCAGAAAATGCAAAAACAACTCGTGGAGGACATCTCGGTCACTCCGGCTGAAGTGCGTCGTTATTTCAGCAATCTCCCAGAGGACAGCATTCCTTATGTGCCTACGGAAGTGGAGGTTCAAATAATAACACAGACTCCCAAAATCGAACAGGAGGAGATTAACCGTGTCAAGGAAACACTGCGTGAGTTCACCGACCGCATCACTAAGGGGGAGTCGTCTTTCTCTACTTTGGCAAGACTCTATTCTGAAGACCCGGGAACGGCACGACAGGGTGGAGAACTGGACTATACCGGACGTGGTATGCTCGACCCGGCTTTCGCTAACGTCGCTTTCAACTTGACCGACCCGAAAAAGGTGTCGAAGATTGTAGAGTCTGAGTTCGGATATCACATCATACAGCTCATCGACAAGCGTGGCGACAAGATTAAGGTGCGACACATACTCATGAAACCGCAGGTCTCCGACCAGGCTGTCGATAACTGCATCTTGAGACTTGACTCCATACGCAACGACATCGTGTCTGGCAAATTCTCTTTCGACGACGCCGCATCATACATCTCTGACGACAAGGACACAAGAAACAACAAGGGTCTTATGTCTAATGCCACAGAGATGTCACGTACGTCTAAGTTCCGTATGCAAGACCTACCCTCGGAAATAGCCATCGTCGTCGACACCATGAAAGTGGGCGACATTTCCGCTCCGTTCTCCATGATTAACAATCGTGGAAAACAGGTGTGCGCCATCGTAAAACTCAAGAACAGGGTTGAGGGACACAAGGCAAAGATAACGGAAGACTTCCAGGTGATGAAAGCGGTGGTCGAAGACAAGAGAAGGGATGAAAAACTGCACAAATGGGTCGTGGATAAAATTAAGGCAACTTACGTGCGCATCAATCCGCGATACCGCGACTGTAAGTTCGAATATAGTGGTTGGATAAGATAGCCTGATATGTCTAAAAGAACTGTCTTCTTCCTTTCTGCCATTTGTGTCTTCTGCCTCGCATTTGCCGTGGTGCCGCAAAAGAAGAAAAGGAAAACGCGCACTCAGAAAACGGAGGACAACAGGGTGTATCTCGTACACTCTGATGTGCTCTCTTATGACCAATACAAAAATCCCGATGCGCAGATTCTTAACGGACACGTGCAATTCAGACATAACGGGGCAAAACTGTTTTGCGACAGCGCACACTTCTATGAGGCATCTAACTCGTTCGAGGCTTTCGGGCATGTGAAGATGTACCAGGGCGACACTCTCTCCCTGTTCTCCGACTATGCCTATTATGATGGCAACGACCAGATGGCTCAGGCCCGATTTAATGTCGTGCTTAACCACAGGAAGTCAAAGCTCTTTACTGATAGCCTCAACTTCGACCGCCTTTACAACATCGGATATTTCTTCGAAGGTGGCAAACTGGTTGACAACGGCAGCGTGCTCACATCCGACTGGGGAGAGTATGATACCAAGACTCGAATGGCGGTGTTTAACTACGACGTCAGACTGCGCAACAAGAAGTTCTATCTCACTTCCGACACCTTGTACTACGACACGGGGAAGTCACTCGCCCATGTCGTCGGACCGTCAAACATTACTTCTGGCAACAGCCACATCTATACCGAGAACGCTTACTATAACACGAAGTCAGAGTATTCTGAGCTTTACGGACGGTCGGTGATGAAAGATAACGGGAAAACGGTTGTTGGCGACAGCGTCTATTATGACAGTAAGAAAAAAACCGCTGAGGCGTTCGGAAACGCTGTCTTCACTGACTCCATCAACAAGAACAAACTCACGGGCGACTATTGCTTTTACGACGAGAACACGGGATATGCCTTGGCTACAAAACGGGCTGTCGCCATCGACTTCTCGCAGAAGGACTCGCTGTATATGCATGCCGACACCTTCAAGATTTTCACTTTCAACATCAATACCGATTCGGTGTATCGGAAAATCCATGCCTACAACCACGTAAGGGCGTACCGCATTGACGTTCAGGCTGTTTGCGACTCGCTCGTGTATAACTCAAAGGACTCTTGCATGACAATGTATCACGACCCTATCGTCTGGAACGTCAACCAACAACTGCTCGGCGAGGAGATTCAGGTGTTCATGAAAGATTCTACCGTCAATCGTGCTCATGTCATCGGACAGGCTTTGTCTGTAGAGCAACTGCGTGACTCGGTTCATTTCAACCAGATTTCTTCCAAAGAGATGTTCGCATTCTTTCTAAATGGGGAAATACATGAGGCAGAGGCTAAGGACAACGTGCAAATCGTCTATTACCCTATCGACGACAGCGACAGCACTATCATCGGACTCAACTACACCGAGACCACACAAATGAAAATGTTCCTCGAAAACAGAAAGATGAAGAAAATATGGATGCCTAAGGCTGAAGGCACTCTCTATCCCTTGTCGCAGGTGCCACCTGATAAGTATTTCCTGCCAAAATATGCATGGTTCGACTATATCAGACCTCTCGACAAAGACGACATCTTCAACTGGAGACCGAAAAAAGGAGGAGCGGAACTGAAACCGGAAAAGAGAAGGGAAGCACCACTTCAGCATCTGAAGGCCGCGGAACAAGACTCTACTGCCACAACGCTACAAACAAATGTCTTAACTCCTTCAACTCCCTTAACTCCTTAACTCCTTCAACTCCTTAACTCCTTAAAAAAGTTATGTCTGATATTATTCAACTGCTGCCCGACTCCGTCGCTAACCAAATAGCGGCTGGAGAGGTAATACAACGACCGGCATCCGTCATAAAGGAACTCGTGGAGAATGCCATCGACGCTGGGGCTAAACGCATCGATGTCGTCGTCGTCGAGGCTGGACGCACGTCTATACAGGTCATCGACGACGGCTGTGGCATGTCGGAAACCGATGCGCGACTGGCGTTCGAAAGACATGCAACGTCGAAGATACGGAAGGCAGACGACCTCTTCGCTCTCTCTACAATGGGGTTCAGGGGTGAGGCGCTCGCCTCCATTGCCGCGGTCGCTCAAGTGAAGCTGACTACAAGAAATGCTGACAATGAGATTGGAACAGCCATCAATATCGCTGGATCAAAACTGTTGAAGCAAGAACCGGTGTCTTGTCCTGTCGGTTCTAACTTCCTGGTCGAAAACATCTTTTATAATGTTCCTGCAAGAAGGAAATTCTTGAAGTCCAATGCTACGGAACTGAACAATATTCTTACCGCATTCGAACGGATAACACTCGTCTATCCCGAAGTGGCGTTCTCCCTTCACAACAACGATGCCGAACTGGTCAACCTCCGTGCAGGAAACTTAAGGCAACGCATCGTTGACGTCTTCGGAAAACGACTCAACCAGGACTTGCTGCCGCTGCAAGTGGATACGGCAATGTGCAAAATATATGGATTCGTTGGCAAACCGGAGGCGGCTAAGAAAAAAGGGGCTCACCAGTTCTTCTTCGTTAATGGAAGATTCATGAAGCATCCTTATTTCCATAAGGCTGTCATGAACGCGTTCGAAAGACTAGTACCTATGGGTATGCAGGTGCCGTACTTCGTCTATTTCGACATCAACCCCTCAGACATCGACGTCAACATCCATCCTACAAAAACGGAAATTAAGTTTGAAAACGAACAACCGATATGGCAAATACTCACCGCTGCCGTCAACGATGCCATTGGCAAATTCTGCGAGATTCCTTCAATCGATTTCGACACCGAGGGAAAACCGGACATTCCGTTGTTCGACCCCGACATCGCTGCTCCGCCGCAGCCTAAATACAATACTGACTACAACCCGTTCTCTTCCAACAACAGTCAACGGCAAAACCATGTGCCTGACAATTGGGAGAACCTCTATGATAATCTCGACGACATCAAACCGGCTCCGGAACAACAGTCGTTGTTCGACGACGTGAACGTGGATACTGAGATTGCCGACAGGTCACCGGCTCACTATCAGTATAAGGGACAATATATCATGACCGCCGTGAAGTCTGGACTCATGATCATCGACCAGCATAGGGCCGACGTGCGCATAAGATATGAGCAATACTTAAAGCAACTCAAGAATCGAAATGCTCACATCCAGCAGGTTCTATTCCCCGACATAGTGCAGTTCCCGGCTTCCTATGCTGTCATTCTCGACAAAATATTACCCGAACTCGAGAACATGGGGTTCGAACTGACTGCCATGGGGCAGTTTAGCTATTCTGTCAATGGAGTACCGAACGGGCTCGAAGGACTCGACAGCAAGGCGTTGCTTACCGATATGGTCAGTGAAGCCGTCGAAAACGGGTCGCCTTCCATCGACTCCATACAGCAGTCGCTCGCTCTCACCATGGCAAGGGCTGCCGCCATTCCGGTAGGACAAATATTGTCAAACATCGAAATGGAGGCTATCGTCAACAAGCTCTTCGCTTGCTCCAATGTTAACTATACTCCTGACGGAAAGGCGGTTCTCTGCATCTTGCCTCAACGCGAAATCGAACAATTAATGGGATAATAATCATGAAAAGAACGTTCTTCTTCATCGCGGCTTGCATGGTCGCTTTCACTTCTGTCGCACAAGACGAATCAGGATGGACCGCCACTACGGCCCGCAACAACAGTGTTGCCACCAATTCCTTCTTCAGCAACTGGTTCCTCTCGGCTACCGTCGCCGGCACCGTGTTCCACGCCGACAACGAACCGGACGCGCTTTCCGACTCTCCCTTCAAGTCTTTCAGAAATAATGTCAACCTCTCGCTCGCTGTCGGCAAATGGTTCACCCCGGGAATGGGACTGCGCACAAAAATTAGCGGATTCTGGGGAAAGAATGTCGTATCCGATAATGCCGACGATAATGCTGTTAATTATCTGACCCTACAGGAAAACCTCTTGTTCAACCTGAGCAACATCTTCTATGGCTACAATCCTCAACGCACCTACAACCTGATTCCTTATCTCGGATTCGGATTCATGAGAAACATTAGTCATAACCACAACTCCATGTGCTACTCCTTGGGATTGCTCAACTCCTTACGCCTATCCGACCACGTCTCGGTTGTCATCGACATCAACTACAACAGGGCGCAGAGGACATCGCCTTCTCTCGTGCCGCTATCTGCCTATGCACTCGAGGTCGGAGTGACATATAATATTGGTAAGAATAAATGGAAGAAAACACCCGACGTGGAGGCTATACACGAAATGTACCAAATGGAAATCGATGCCATCAATGCGCAACTGGAAGACGAAAGAACTGAAAACGAGTCTCTGCGACAGCAACTCTCAACAGAATAATCTCCCATAAAAGGCTCTAAATCCAATTTATTCATACTTTTTTTCGCATAGGACGAAAAAAACACAAAAAAAATTTGGTCAGTACAAAATTTCTTCGTACCTTTGCACCCGCAAACAACAATTAGGGCGCTTAGCTCAGCTGGTTTAGAGCATCTGCCTTACAAGCAGAGGGTCGGGGGTTCGAATCCCTCAGCGCCCACAATCTACAAAAGGCTTCCCAAAAGGAAGCCTTTATTTATGAAAATTTCTCCCGTTTTCCTTTGTTATTTCCTTTTTATTCATTACCTTTGCTCCCAAAAACTAAAAACGACATTATTCATGGAATTAATTCAACGATTTATCGAATACACAAAGTTTGACACTCAGTCTGATGAAGATAGCTCAACAGTACCAAGCACCGACAAACAGCTGGTCTTTGCTGAATATCTGAAAAAGGAACTTGTCAGGGAGGGATTCGACGATGTCGTACTCGACGACAAAGGATACCTCTATGCCACTCTAAAAGCTAATGTCAAAAACTCTGATGCACCAACGATTGGCTTCATCAGCCACTATGACACGTCGCCTGACTGCAGCGGAGCTAACGTAAAGGCTCACATCGTCAACAATTATGACGGAAGCGATATCCTGCTCTCCGAAGGGGTCATCTCCTCTCCAAAACGATTCCCGGAACTGCTCGAACACATCGGTGAAGACCTTATCGTCACCGACGGACATACTCTCCTCGGTGCTGACGACAAGGCGGGAATAGCTGAAATCGTACAGGCAATGTGCTTCCTAAGGGACCATAACGAGATTCCGCACGGTAACATCAGAATCGCTTTCAATCCCGACGAGGAAATCGGAATGGGAGCTAAACATTTCGATGTCAAACGCTTCGGATGCCAATGGGCTTATACCATCGACGGTGGGGACGTCGGGGAACTCGAATATGAAAACTTCAATGCCGCATCGGCGAAAATTGAAATTAGGGGAGTCAGCGTCCATCCGGGATATGCTAAGGGAAAAATGATCAATGCCAACAACATCGCGGTCGAACTCGCGGCCATGATGCCGAAAGACGAGACTCCTGAGACTACTCAGGGATATGAGGGCTTCTACCATCTCATCGGAATGCACACTTCCACTGAGGCTGCATCACTTTCTTATATCATACGCGACCACGACCGACAGCGTTTCGAGGCAAGAAAACGTTACATTAACGAATGTGTCGAGAAAATTAACGAGAAATATGGGGTCGGTACTGCTAAAGTCGAACTCAACGACCAGTATTACAACATGAAGGAGAAAATTGAACCGGAAATGCACGTAATCGACATCGTATTGAAGGCTATGCAGGAATGTGGCGTCAAACCGAAAGTACAGCCCATCAGAGGTGGTACCGACGGAGCGCAGCTTAGCTTCAAGGGACTACCATGCCCTAACATCTTCGCCGGTGGAGTCAACTTCCACGGCCCGTACGAGTTCGTCAGCATTCAGTCTATGCAAAAGGCTATGAACGTCATAATTAAAATATGCCAACTCGCGTCTGAATATAATAAATAATGATATATTAATATGAAACAAAAGAAATTCATCCTCAATGAGGAACAAATCCCAACACAGTGGTACAACATCCAGGCTGACATGCCTAACAAACCATTACCGCCACTAAACCCGGCTACGCATCAGCCTCTTACGGCCGACGACCTTAGCCACGTCTTCGCGAAAGAATGTGCACGACAGGAACTCGACGTCACCAACGAGTGGATCGACATCCCGGAACCGGTTCTCGAAAAGTATAAATACTACCGCGCAACACCTCTCGTGAGAGCATATGCACTCGAAGAGGCTCTCGACACTCCGGCTCACATCTATTTCAAAAACGAGTCCGTAACCCCGCTCGGTAGCCACAAAATCAACTCGGCTCTACCTCAGTGCTACTACTGCAAGCAGGAAGGAACAACCAACGTCACAACAGAGACCGGAGCCGGACAGTGGGGCGCTGCTCTATCCTATGCTGCAAAGGTCTTCGGACTTGACGCAGCTGTCTATCAGGTGAAGATTTCCATGGAGCAGAAACCTTACAGAAGCTCTATCATGAGAACGTTCGGAGCTGCCGTTACTGGTTCTCCGTCAATGTCAACTCGTGCCGGAAAAAACATCCTCACCGTCGATCCTACTCATCCAGGGTCCCTCGGCACTGCCATCTCTGAAGCTGTCGAACTTGCCACTACCACTCCTCACTGCAAATATACTCTCGGTTCGGTGTTAAGCCATGTCACTCTCCATCAGACTATTATCGGTCTTGAAGCGGAAAAGCAGATGGAGATGGCGGGGGAATATCCCGACACTATCATCGCTTGCTTCGGTGGAGGGTCTAACTTCGGCGGTCTCGCTTTCCCATTCATGCGACACAACATCCTCGACGGAAAGACCACGGAGTTCATTGCTGCCGAACCTGACTCTTGCCCGAAACTCACACGCGGCGTCTTCCAGTACGACTTCGGCGACGAGGCGGGCTACACTCCTCTCATACCTATGTACACTCTCGGTCACAACTTCAAACCGGCTAACATCCATGCT
>JALFCG010000172.1 GCA_022771265.1 Prevotella sp. | reverse complement strand
TTCACCTGCTTCACCGTGTATGCAGGTAGCATGTCGAGCATCACCTTGCTGTCGCCTTTGAAGAAGTCCTTGCCGTTGAGCAATAGGCTTTCCACGTATTGTCCGTTGTGGTAGATGCGTCCGTCGTCGTGTAGTTCCACGCCAGGCATTTGCCTGATCAGTGCGTCAAGCATGGAGCCTTCCGCGAGCACAAAAGCGTCGGCGTTGTAAACCACGGTGTCGCCCCGATGGTAGAATTTCACCTTGCTTCCCGTTACTTTCAGCTCAGAAAGCACCTTTGAGTCTGCACGCATCAGTATGTTTGGTATAGACTTCTCGAATTCCCTCTTCCCGAGCTTGCCCACATGATATTCCATCACTTCCGTCTTATAGCCGAGAAATGAAGCCTTGATAAGATACTTCCCTTCGGTGCGAGGCACCTCAAAACTGAACTTCGAGGTGTTGATTCGTTTTCCGTCCACAATGGAATTTTGTTCTGCCACGAGGCTCTTTATCACCACGCTGTCGGCGTTCATCAGCTGCACTGTAACTCCCGGAAGGTCGTTTCTCGTCTTCGAGTCTACCACTCTTCCTTTTAAGGTGATTGTCTCTTGTGCCTCCATGCTTGCAATGACCAATAGTGATAATAGTAATGAATAGATCCTTTTCATATTGTTTTTCTTTTATACTTCGTATATGCTAAATAAAAATATAACACATTCTAATTAAAAAGGGTACCTCTTTATACCGGTTGCAAATTTACATAAATATCCCGAATTATAAGCCAGTCGAAAAAAAAAATGTCATCCCCCCGAAATTTTACATTTTTTTATAAGAAAATGTCAATATTTAATCCTTGCAACGTCGTATTCTTAGTAACGTAACGTTACGTTACAGCAAACATAACGTTAGGTTTCTGCAAACGTAACGTTGCGTTGAAATAAACGACAAGTCGATTTGGGCTAAACGACAAGTCGATTCATCAATATCGACAAGTCGATTTCACGAATTCCTATATACCAATTTTGCTGGTGGCTTTTGCTGGAAGGTCATTTAGAGGGGGAGCAAGTTACTGTAATGTATGGAAAAGGGTGGGAACTTTAATTAATAATTATTTGTTAGCTAAAAAAAGAGTAAAAAATGACGGAATTATTTTGCCGTTAACAATAATATTATTAATTTTGCGGCAGAAATCCAGCCAGACGGGCTGGTAGGGGTGCTTGGACAGGTGTCCAGGCTGAGATTACACCCGTAGAACCTGATGCGGATAATGCCGCCGTAGGGAAAGACAGGCGCAAGCCGAAAGACTTTAATCTCAGTGCATCTCCTTATTTGATAATTTTAACCGTTTATACCATTACAACAATGGAAAAATTGATTATTGCAGGTAAGGAATTTAACTCCCGACTGTTTCTTGGAACAGGAAAATTCGGTTCCAACGACATTATGAGCCAAGCCATTGAGGCTTCGGAAACTGAAATGGTGACTATGGCTATGAAACGTATTGAACTGGGCAACGACGAGGACGACATGATGCAACACATTGTGAAGCCAGGCATTCAGCTGCTGCCAAACACATCAGGAACACGCAACGCTGAGGAGGCAGTGTTTGCCGCCAAGATGGCACGCGAGGCTTTTGGCACAAACTGGCTGAAACTGGAGATTCATCCCGACCCACGCTATCTGCTTCCCGACCCGATAGAGACACTGAAAGCCACCGAACTGTTGGTGAAGGAAGGTTTTGTGGTGCTGCCTTATTGTCAGGCCGACCCGGTGCTCTGCAAGCGACTGGCAGAGGCTGGTGCCGCCACAGTGATGCCTCTTGCGGCACCTATTGGCACAAACAAGGGATTGCGTACGATTGATTTCCTCAACATCATAATAGAGGAGGCCACGGTGCCTGTGGTTGTAGATGCAGGAATAGGTGCTCCGAGCGATGCCGCAAAGGCAATGGAGATAGGTGCCGACGCTTGTTTAGTGAACACTGCCATTTCTGTTGCCGGCGATCCTGTTGCCATGGCTCGTGCATTCAAGAAAGCCGTAGAGTGTGGCCGTGAGGCTTATGAGGCCGGTCTTGCCATACAGGCATCTTCTTTCGAAGCCGAGGCAAGTTCGCCTTTGACCGCGTTTTTGAACGAATAGAAAGGAATGATAAACCGCCGACAGGACTATGAAAATAAAAATCAACAACAAGGAGGTCGAGACGCAAGCGTTGACTGTGGCAGACCTTGCAAAAGAACAGAACCTTCCGGAAAAGGGTGTGGCTGTGGCAATCAGTAACGAGATGGTGCCACGCACGGAATGGGAGAACCGCAAGCTGAAGGAGGGCGACGACATCGTAATCCTTAAAGCATTCTGCGGAGGGTAGGTCCTCTTTAATACTTAAATCTCAATTTTCAAAAAATTGAAAAAATGTTTTACGACGAAATACAGAAATACGATTGGGACGAGACAACCCAACAGATAATGGGAAAGACCGACGCCGACGTGCGTCGTGCGCTTTCCAAAAGCCATCTGAGCGTCGATGACTTCATGGCGCTGGTGTCGCCAGCCGCCGACAAATATCTTGAACCGATGGCACGTCTGAGCCAGCGCATCACCCGTGAACGTTTCGGCAAGACGATAAATATGTTTATACCTATTTATATTGCCAACTCATGTTCAAATTCGTGCGTCTATTGCGGATTCCACGTGCAGAACCCTATGGCGCGAACTATACTGACAGAAGAGGAAATAGTAAGGGAGTATGAGGCGATAAAGAAACTCGGACCGTTCGACAACCTCTTGGTGCTGACGGGAGAGAACAAGGTGCTGACCGGTGTGAAATACATTGCCAGGGCCCTCGACCTTGCCAAGCCTTATTTCAACAACCTGCAGATAGAGGTGATGCCGTTGTCTGCCGAGGAATATTCAGAACTGCGCAACCACGGAATGAACGGAGTGATTTGTTTCCAGGAGACATACAACGAGAAACGATATAAGGTTTATCACCCGCGTGGACCTAAGTCGAACTACGAGTGGCGACTCAACGGCTACGACCGAATGGGACAGGCCGGTGTGCACAAGATAGGAATGGGAGCACTGATAGGCCTGGAAGACTGGCGCACGGAGGTGGTGATGCTTGCACGACATCTGCGCTATCTTGAAAAGACATATTGGCGCACGCAATACTCAGTCAACTTCCCAAGAATGAGAGTGGCTGAGAACGGAGGGTTCCAACCTAACGTGGAGATGACCGACCGCGAACTGGCACAGGTGACATTCGCCATGCGTATCTTCGACCACGACGTAGATATCTCTTACTCAACACGCGAGACAGCAGAGGTGCGCAACAACATGGCGACACTCGGAGTGACAACGATGAGTGCGGAGAGCCATACCGACCCGGGAGGCTACTGCTGCCACCCTGACTCGCTGGCACAGTTTGAAATCAGCGACCCACGAACTGCAAAGCAGGTGGACGCCGACCTCAGAGCCCTTGGCATGGAGCCTGTGTGGAAGAATTGGGACAGAAGTTTTGATAGAGTTATTAGTGAAGCATGAAGAATAGCTGCGCTCATTATGTCGCAACCCTCACCATTGCCGGCAGCGACTCGTCGGGAGGTGCAGGCGTGCAGGCTGACATCAAGACAATGTCGGCCCTGGGATGCTATGCCGCCTCGGCAATAACGGCAATAACGGTGCAGAACACCATTGGGGTGACTGCCGTTCATGCCGTGCCGCCGGAGATAGTGGCGGGACAGATAAGGGCGGTGATGGACGACATCAGGCCTTGTGCCGTGAAGGTGGGCATGGTGAACGATGCAGCAACCATTCATGCCATCGCCAAGGCATTGGGGGACTACAAGGTAGAGCATCTTGTGGTTGACCCCGTGATGGTGGCAACAAGCGGATCGCGACTGATGCAGGACGATGCCGTGGAGGTGTTTTGTCATGAGCTGCTACCGCTTGCCACACTGCTCACGCCAAACGTGCCGGAAGCTGAGGTGCTGTCGGGAGTGAAGATTACCGACAAGGCAACGATGGACGACGCAGCCCGACGGGTGATGGAACTCGGATGCAAGAACCTGCTCATAAAGGGCGGACACCTTGAGGGACAGAAAGTTGACAGACTGTACGGAGAACTGAAACGAGAGTATGTGGCACAGAACGTGGCAACACGCAACACACATGGCACCGGTTGCACCCTCTCTTCAGCCATAGCCGCTTTCCTCGCGCAAGGCTTGCCGCTGGACAAGGCAATAGCAAAGGCAAAAGCATGGCTCACGGAGGCACTGAAGGCAGGGGCGGGAGTGGAGATAGGTCAAGGACATGGTCCAGTAAACCATTTCTTCAACCCGAAGAGTCTTGTCATTATAAAAAAATAGTGATTTTCACTCTTCATTTAATCATTATGAGAGCAATACAATTCATAACCCATGAGACTGACAACGTCAGCTATGTAGAGGGCGCAAGAATGGCACTCGAAGGCGGTTGCCGATGGATTCAGCTGCGAATGAAAGACGCGTCCGACGACGAGGTGCGCAAGGCGGCAGCGGTGATACAACCAATGTGTAAGGAACATGATGCCATATTCCTATTGGACGACCGAGTGGAACTGGCAAAGGAACTGAAAGCCGACGGCGTACACCTTGGAAAGAACGACATGCCCGTGGATGAGGCACGCAGGGTGCTTGGAGAGGACTATATCATCGGCGGTACGGCAAACACCTTTGACGACATTGAACGTCTGGCACGACAGGGAGCCGACTACATTGGCTGCGGCCCGTTCCGTTTCACCACAACAAAGAAAAACCTCGCACCCGTGCTCGGTATAGAGGGCTACAGGGAGATAATAAAGAAAATGGAAGAGGCGGGCATCGACCTGCCGGTAGTAGCCATTGGTGGAATAACCGCCGATGACATCGACGACATACTCGCAACGGGAGTACGTGGAATAGCCGTCAGCGGCACTGTGCTTAGGGCAGAGAATCCAGTGGAGGAAATGAAACAAATAATACAATAAATATGAACAACAACATCAAAATCACTTATCCCAGTTCGGAGAAAGTCTATATGAACGGTGTGATACACCCCGAACTGAAGGTGGGTATGCGCAGAGTGACGCTAACGCCTACAGTGACAGTAGAGAACGGTGAGAAGCATTTTGAAGAGAATGCTCCAGTCTATATCTACGACACAAGCGGTCCTTATAGCGACCCTAACGTGGACATCGACCTCGAAAAAGGTCTGCCAAAACTCCGACAGCCTTGGATTGCCAAGCGCAAGGAAGGCGAGACGCAGATGGCTCTCGCAAAACGCGGCATCATAACAGAGGAGATGGAGTATGTGGCAATACGTGAAAACATGAACTGTCGTGAACTTGGCATAGAGACACACATAACGCCAGAGTTCGTAAGACAAAAGGTGGCAGAGGGACGTGCCGTGATACCATCGAACATCAACCACCCTGAGGCAGAGCCAATGATTATCGGCACCGACTTCCTCGTGAAGATTAACACCAATATTGGCAACTCGCATCTTAACTCAAGCATAGAGGAAGAGGTGGAGAAATGCGTGTGGAGCTGCAAATGGGGTGGTGACACGCTCATGGACCTATCGACGGGAAAGAACATTCACGAGACACGCGAGTGGATCTTGCGTAACTGTCCGGTGCCGGTAGGTACGGTGCCTATGTATCAGGCTTTTGAGAAGGTGAACGGAAAGGCGGAGGACCTGACATGGGAGATATTCCGCGACACACTAATTGAGCAGTGTGAGCAGGGCGTTGACTATTTCACCATACACTGTGGCATACGACTGAAGAACGTGCCTCTCTCACAGGGACGACTCACGGGAATGGTGAGCCGCGGCGGAAGCATCATCTCTAAGTGGTGTATGGTTCACCAACAGGAGAGCTTCCTTTACGACCATTTTGACGACATCTGCGACATCTGCGCCAAGTATGACGTGGCAATATCGCTTGGCGACGGACTTCGTCCCGGGTCAACCTATGATGCCAACGACGCGGCACAGTTTGCGGAGCTCGACACTATGGGTGAGCTCGTAGAGCGTGCATGGGCAAAGAATGTGCAGGCGTTTATCGAAGGTCCGGGACATGTGCCAATGCAGAAGATTCGTGCCAACATGGACCGCCAGATAGAGAAGTGTCATGGTGCACCTTTCTACACTCTCGGTCCGCTCGTCACCGATATAGCTCCTGCCTACGACCACATCACGAGTGCCATAGGCGCTGCCATGATAGGCTGGTATGGAACAGCCATGCTCTGCTACGTGACTCCAAAGGAGCACCTCGCATTGCCCAACAAGGACGATGTGCGTGCAGGTGTGGTGACATATAAGATTGCCGCCCATGCCGCCGACATAGCCAAGGGACATCCCGGTGCCACGGTTCGCGACAATGCTCTCTCGAAGGCTCGTTACGATTTCCGTTGGAAGGATCAGTTCAACCTTGCCCTCGACCCGGAGAAGGCTCTCGAATACTACAAGACCTCGAACAAAACCGAAGGTGAGTTCTGCACCATGTGCGGTCCGAACTTCTGCGCCGCACGCATCAGTCACTCACTGAAGGACTGTAACCAAGCATAGCTTTAAATTAATAAATTAGGCGCTTTGAGCAATTAAAGAATTAAAGTTCGTGGATCTATGCAGTGCGGTAATTTGTTCCCCCTCTAAGATAGAGGGGGTGTCACGTAGTGACGGGGGCGTATGAACTGCCGCATAAGTAATATTGCCAAAACGAGGTAGTACATACTCCCTCCCCCCTCCGGGGTACTCCCCCTACCTTAGGGGGAGAGTAAGTTACCGCACTGCGTAGATTCTTCATAATGTATATCGATTCTGTAAGGGTTGTTGTTTTTTTTACTATGACAGAACAAAAGAAGAATCAAACAGAAATGAAGTACTTTAGAAGGCAGTTACGCAAAAATAGTACTCCTGCAGAATGTACATTGTGGAAACTGCTTAAGGGCAAACATATTGATGGTATGTCTTTTCGTAGGCAATATAGTGTTGATAGATATATTATTGATTTTTATTGTCCTCAGTTGAAATTAGGTATAGAGTTGGATGGAGATTATCATTATTATGGTGGTGCTAAAGAGAATGATATTGATAGGGAAAAATTCTTGTTACAGTATTACGGAATAAATATTATCAGATTTGAAAACAAGGTGGTTTTTGAACAACCACAATCGATTGTTAACAAGATTATTGAAATTAAAAATAAACGGTAATGCAAATAATGGTAATTACTCTCCCACAGTTCATTACGGACGAGGGCATGTTTATTAACTCCTTATTTGATAATGGAGTTGACAGGGTGCATATCCGCAAGCCGGGAGCTTCGGTGGAGGAACATCGTGAACTGATAGAGGCAATAGACAGTAGGTGGCATGGGAGACTGTCGCTACACGATTGTCATTGTCTTGCCTCGGAGTATGGCTGCGGAGTACACCTTAACGGAAGGAATCCAAATTTGCCATTGTTTAAGGTGCCTAAGTTGTCCGCTTCGTGCCATTCAATAGAAGAGGTGGTGGAGCGTAAACGAAAGTGCGACTACGTTTTCATGAGTCCCATTTTCGACAGCATATCGAAGCAAGGCTACCATTCGGCATTCTCGCATATGGACATAGAAAATGCCGCAAAGAGCGGTGTCATAGATGACAGCGTGATGGCTCTTGGCGGCATTTCATGGGATAGAATACCTCTTGTGGAGGCTATGGGATTCGGAGGTGCTGCCTTACTTGGCGACGTGTGGAAGGACGTTACTTTATTTTGTCGAAACCTTCGCCAAACACACCTTGGCAGAACGACTGAGAGACCATAGCGTTGGGGTCGATGCGCTTTATGGTGTTGAACACTTCCTGCGACTCGTACTTTCTTGTCAAGATGAGGAGTATCTTCACGTCGCTCTTCTTAAACCAGCCAGTTCCCGACAACACCGTCACTCCACGGTGCATACGCTCGTTGACGATGTCGGCAATCTCATCATACTTCTTCGAGATGATGAGGAACTGCACAGTTTGGCGGGTACCGTTGATGATGTAGTCGCAGACGTAGGCTGCCACGAAAGTGAAGCACAGACCATAGACAATGGTTTCCATGCTGTGGAAGAGAATGTAAGAAGAGGAAATGATGCACATGTCGATCATCTGCATGGCACGTCCGAAACTCATTCGGGTGTATTTCCCAAGCAGGGCTACAAGGATGTCGGTGCCTCCTGTTGAACCGTTGTGGGAAAAGACTATGCCGAGTCCTGCTCCACCTAACATACCTCCAATTAAAACATGCATGAACTTGTCTTCACCAGCTGTGATGACGGGATTGTTCATGAAGATTGGGCGGAGGGCATCGATGAAGATGGACATTATGGTCACGCCTACTATCGTGCGCAGCACAAACTGTTTCGACAGAGCTTTGTAGGCAAGGATGAGCAGGGCAACGTTCATAAACCAAAGCATGATGCCAGGCGGCAAACCAAAGGCGTAGTAGAGCAATGAGCTGGCACCGGTCATGCCTCCCATAACGACTTTCTCAGGTAGGATGAACGCATTGAAGCCTATGGCGTAGAGCAGGATGCCGAGGGTGATGAAAAAATAGTCCTTCACCATCTGCTTGCGCTTCATTTTCTTGCGTTGAGCCTTTTCTTCTTCTGTGTAGTTGTATTCCATTTCTATTTGTTTTTCTCAATTCTTATTCTCGCATCCACTGCCACAATGTCATCAGCATCGGCAAGCAATGGGTTGATGTCGAGTTCCTTTATCTCGGTGGCGAAACGAAGTAGGGTGGAGAGGCGTACAATTATCTCGGTGTATTTCTTCTCGTTGATGCCCTCCTGCCCGCGCGTACCTTTGATAATCTTGTAGGCTCTCAGAGAGTGAATCATGGAAGAAGCCTCCTCATAG
>JALFCG010000022.1 GCA_022771265.1 Prevotella sp. | reverse complement strand
CCTGTTCCTCAATGTGGTTCCAGAATACGTAGGTGGCGATGATGGTCACTCCTCCAAGTTTCATCTTCTTCACCTCTTCCTTCCATTCCTCGGCAGGAATGCGCGAGAAATGCACTTCTCCCATTACAGGCACCACTCGTTGTCCGTTGATTATCAAACTCTTGCTGTCCCATTTCACCTCGGGGACATTCGAGGCGTAAGCCTGTGCAGACATCAGCGCTGCCGCGCACCCCAATAACATTGTCTTGCAAATCTTGTTCATTGTATCGTTAGAAAAGGTAAATACATGTTGTTACCGTAAGGGTGCGACCAAGGGTGGCCGCACCACATACAAAATACTAACTAACAACATTGTTCATATCTGAATTGTAACCATTCCCAGTTTTTGTTGTCTCTTCTGCCTGTCATCTCTTTGGGCCGTCATAGTTGTCGCGAGTGAAGTATTGTGTCAGCGTCTTGCCACATTCTTCCGCCTGCTTAACGGCATAGTCTGGCAGAGGGAAATACTGGCTGCTTGGATCTTTTCCGGCTTCCTTCAGCAGGGTGTAGTATTTGTTGAAGCGGATGAGGTCAATCTTGCGGCATCCCTCATAGTAGAGCTCGTGTCCGCGCTCCATGAGCAGTGCGTCGAGGAAAGCCTCTTTGCTTGCGGTCTTCTCGGGGTCGAGATTATGCAGTCCGGCTCTCTGTCTCACTTGGTTCACGCAGTCGATTGCCTGTGCCGACACGGTGTTGTGTGCCCTCACGTCAGCCTCGGCATAGAGCAGCAGCACGTCGGCCCAGCGCGCCAGCGGTATGTCTGTTCCCTGGAAAGGAGTCTCGGTCTCGATGGGGTATTTGTTGATGATGAAGCCGTCCCATACGCTACCGAGATGCTCCTCGGTCACCCAATATCCAAAGATGTGGAAGAAACGTGTTATGATGGTTTCGGCGCGCTTGTCGCCTTCCTCGAAGGTGTCGTAGAAATGCTTGGAGATGTTGAATGTCTGTCCCCATCCTCCGCCTTGCTTGACAAAGAGTGTTGGATTGCCCTTATCGTCGTATTTTGACACTTCCCACGAAAGCGCGTACCATGAGAACGGGTTGAAATTGCCCTCCGAGCCGTTGCCTGTTGCGTTTTCGTTGCACGACACGGCCATGATGGTTTCGCAGTTGAACTTGTTTGCAATCATAAACTGTGCGGCATAAGGGTTGTCGCCGTTCTGGAATAGCGAGTAAGAGCCCTTGAACTGGCCGAAGAGGTCGTATGCCTTCTGGTAGTAGCCGTTCACGTGGTAGCCCTCGTTCAAGTAGTGGCGCATCAGGCAGAAGCGTGCGTAGTCGGCGGTGTATCGTCCCTTTTCCGACTGGGTTTCCGCCACATGGCCTACGGCAAACTCCAGGTCGTCGGCGATATACTGTGTCATCTCGTCGAGCGTCGGTCGCTCCAGTGCGGCCTCCGCCGCGTCGTCGCCGACAAGCGACGGGTCGAGAATCACCGGCACCGGACCGTACATGTGGAGCAGATAATACATCATGAGGCCTCGAAGCAGTCGCGCCTCGCCGAGATACTCCTGCTGCAGTTCCGTCGGAAGCACAGCGGGGTCAGCCGCCTCAATGTCGCCGATAATTTTCGTGAATCTGGTGACGTCCCTGATTTTCTCATAGTGGTTTGAAGGCACCATGGAGCCGCGTCCCGCCAGTTTCATGTCCTCAAACTGCGCTTCGCCATAGTAGGTGAACGCGCCTCCCCACGAACCGATGCGCCAAGGCGAGCTCTCGTCGGTGGTCATGTCGAAAAGTCGGTTCAGGCCACCTTCCGAAACGTAGAAGTTGTGCATGTTGGAGCCGGAGAGGTTGTACGACCATGTGACGGTGAACGGTATGTAGCAGTCCATGAGATAGCTCTCGTAGTCGGCTGCCGTGGCGGGGAAATTTGTCGTTGACAGTTTTCCGTATATCTTTGCGTCGAAGTCGTTCTCGCAGCTGCCGAGTGAGAAGGCAAGAACGCAAGCGACAAAAGTGGATTTTATAATATTACGTATCATGATATTGCTTGTTTTTTAGAATTGAACTTTAAGACCGAATGAGAATGTGCGTGTCATTGGATATTCCGCCTTTCCACCCTTGTAGCTGCCGCCGGTCTGCACCTCCGGGTCGAAGTTGTCGAAGCTGGTGAAGGTGAAAGGATTCTGCGCGTCGGCGTAGAGGCGAACGCTTTGCACGTATTTGCTCAGCGGGCCGAGCGTGCGGGCGTCGAAGGTGTAGCCCAGCGTTATGTTGCGCACGCGGAGGAAGTTGGCGTTCTGGTAATACACGTCGGTTCCCGCGCCGCCGGGCAGCGAAACGTTCGACAGGCGGAAGGCAATGCCGGGCAGGGTGCCGTTGGGGTTGGTCTGCGAGTTGTATGCGTCGCCGATGATGGTGCTTTGGTTCGAGGTCTGGTTTGCCAGTTCCCTTCCGTCGCTCCAGTCGTAAGAATAGTTGTATTTCTTCAGTCCGAGCTGTGAATAGACAAAGATGTTCAGATCCCAGTTTTTGTAGTAGAAGGTGTTTCCCAATCCCCAATAGAGCGCGGGCACCACGTTCACCATGTCAACGTCGGCGGTTGTTATCTCTCCGTCGCCGTTCAAGTCCCTGATTATCGGGCAGCCGGGATATTGGAAGTCCTTGGGCTGGTGGACTGGCATGTTTGATTTCTCGGAATTGATGATGCCGTCGGTGCGATAGAAATAGAGCGCGTTCACCGGCTCGTCGTCCTTTTGGCGATACTCCTCGAAGTATGTGTTGGGGAAGTGTTCCTTCCAGATTGAGTTATAGTGCGACAAGGTCAGCATCGAGGTCCAGCGGAAGTCGGGAGTCACCACGTTCACGGTGTTCAGCGTGGCGTCCCATCCGTAGCGGCGGATGTGTCCGCCGTTGATTGGGCGTGAGGCAAACATCGAGAGTCCCTCGGTGGAGGCGTAGCCCAGCATGTCGGTCACGTCGTTCCAGAAGTAGTCGAACGAACCGTAGATGCGGTCCTTCAATACAGAGAAGTCGAGACCCACGTTCTTCATTATGGTCTTCTCCCAGGTAACGTCGGGATAGTCCTTCGACGAGAGATAGTAAGCCACGTATTTTATGGAGTTGTTGTCGAAAGCCACCTTGTTGCCCGACGCGCTGTACACGCCATAGAGGGTGGAGCCGAGATTGTCGTTGCCCGTCTGTCCGTAAGAGGCTCGCAGTTTCAGCATGTTCACCCATTTCACGTTCTCCATAAACTTCTCGTTGTATATCTTCCATGCCACCGATGCCGAGGGGAACCACGAATACTTCTTGTCCTTGAAGAACTTGTCGGTGCCGTCGCGGCGCAATGTCCCGGCTATGACGTAGCGGTCGAGAATGTCGAGGCTGAAGCGTCCGAACTGCGAGCGCTTCTCGTTGGCCCATTTGTCCGACGACTGCTTCACGTCGCCTGTGGCGGCAGAGATGTTGTCGTTGCCTATCACGTCGTTGATGTCGTTGTAGGTCACGCCGAGTCCTGAGCCGGCGGAGAGGTAGCGACCCATACCGGCAACCACGTTCACCGCGAGCGCGTTGTTGAAGAAGCTGTGGTCGAACGATACGGTAGCCTCTATCGTGCTGTTGTCGCGCTCCACGTTGTTAAGGCTTCCGCGAGCCTTGTACATCTGGTCGAAATACACGTCGGAGGGGATATACACGTCGCGCTTGGCGTGCTCCTTGTTATATCCGTAAAGAGCACGTGCCGTCAGCATCTCGGGAATAATCGTGAAGTCGAGGGCGAAAGTGGCATTGAAGCCGTCGCTGAACGAGCGGTTGGTCATGTCGAGCATTCCCACAGGGTTTGGAATAGTGGAGAACGCGTAGTATTTGCCGTCCTCGTCGCGGAGGGGCAGGTTGCTCGGGTAGGAGAGCGCGGCCGTCAAGGCTCCCGAAGCCGCGGCTCCACGGCCTGAGCTTGTTCCTCCGACCAGACCGTTGTTGTTGTTGTTCTTGTTGTAGTTGAGCGTGGTGGTCAGCTTCAGCCAGTTGAACACCTGCGCGCCGATGTTGGCACGAAGCACAAAGCGCTCGTAAGACGAATTTGCCACCGTTCCGTCCTGCTGGTAGTAGTTGCCGGAGAGATAGTACGACAGGCGGTCGGCACCACCCTGAATGGTGATGTTGTGCGACGAGATGCTGCCGTTCTTCAGTATATAGCTCGCCCAGTCCATGGTCTCCGCCTTGCTGATTTGGTCCGGGGTGTAGGCGTCGTCGTTGCCGCCGTCGTAAGTGTTCGGTCCGTATGGGGCCATCTTGTTATTATAAAGGTATTGCTCCTTCTTGAACACATTCACATAGTTCATGAAATCCGTGGCGTTGAGCGACTCAATGTATTTGTAGTTCCTCACCATCGAGAGCGAGCCCTCGTACGATACTTTCATTTTCCCTTTCTTGCCGCTTTTCGTGGTGATGAGGATGACGCCGTTGGCGGCATTGATACCATAGATGGCGGCAGATGCGTCCTTCAGCACCTCAATGCTCTCAATGTCCTCGGGGTTCAAACCAGCCAGTCCTGAACGGTTCACGCTGCTCGGCATCACCGTCGCCGAACCACCCGACGAACCTTCAAGAGCGTCTGAAGGCATCACCACTCCATCCACTACATAGAGAGGTTCGCCGCCGCCACGGATGTTGATGTTCACACCACCGCCAGGCTGCGCGCTCGACACGGTGGCCTGAAGTCCGGCAGCGCGACCCATCAGCATTTGCGACATGTTTGTCGTACCGGTCTTTATCACGTCGTCGCCCTTCACCTTGTCGATGGCAGTGGTCAGGTTCTTGCGCGACACCGCTCCGTAACCGGTAGCGATAACCTCGTTGAGTACATTGGCGTCCTCGGTCATGACCACGTCGAGTGTCGCCTTGTTGACCACTTTCTGCACGTTTCGGAAACCGATGTAGGAGAACTGCAGCGTCTCGCCCTTGGCAACGTCAATAGAATAGTTGCCGTCGATGTCCGTGACCACGCCTTTCTGCTGGCCTTTCACCATAACACTCGCGCCGATGACAGGCTCGCCTTGTGCATCGACCACTCGTCCTGTCACCTTGTTGCCCTGCGCAAACGTCTCCAATGCGCAGCAGACCGACAAGGCAAGGAACAACGTCTTTAAGAAAAGACTTTGAAAGAAATTTCCTTTTGTTTGTTTCATAATTGTTTTATCTAATCGTTTTTTTGATAATAGGATTTCGGCTGCAAAATTACGTCTTTTGGCAATAACGGCTGACCTCATATTGGACAACTTCGGCCCTAAAGTGGACAAAAGGCGCATTTTATGGCTTTTCAGCTTTGTTTTGTTGGATAATTATTGTATTTTTGCAGGAGAATAACGATTACGACATGACTAAAAACATCAGATTACTCTTATCTTTGCTTATGATTGCATGGGCTGCAGCCCTTCGCGCGCACTATTATTATAATGTGCGCGTCAACGACACGCCCGTACGCTGCATGGCTCAAACCGACGACGGCCTCCTTTGGTTGGGGACGGGCAACGGGCTGTATTGCTACGACGGCTACAGGGCCATCCCCAAGCGCGGCCTTTCCGACGAGATTCGTGCGACCATCTACAGCATGATGGCAAACGGCCGCCAGCTCTATTTAGGCACCACCAACGGCTTCTACATCTACGACATCGCGAGCGGCTCCTACTCCGAGCCTCAACCATTGCGGCAGGAGGTGAGGGCGCTTGAGAAAAGGGGGCAGAAGATTCTGCTCGGCTGCCACGACGGGCTGAAGGAGTACGATCCGGCGAGCCGTACGATGAAAACCTTGTGCGACAAGCTTCACGACATCTACTCCATCGCCTGCGTTGATGGCACAATCTATACTGGTACGCTGAAGGGGCTGTTCGCCTATTCCGACGGCAAGCCCTCGCCCATCACGCTTAACGAGCGCGAGACCTCTTCCGTCTTCGTGCTGCTGGCTGACAGGCAGCGGCGGTGCCTTTGGGCAGGTGCGGGGGAGATGCTCTACAAATACGACATGGCGAGCGGCAGGGTGACCAAGATGACGGAACTGGAGGACGTGTCGGTAAAGGCAATGTCGCTGGGCGATGACCACACCCTTTACGTAGCTTCCGACAACGGCCTTTACACCTACTCCGACAAACTCCTGAGCCACGACAAGCACGACTCGCAGAATCCGCACTCGATAGCCGACAACGTGGTGTGGAGCACGCTGGTTGACGGACTGGGCAACATAGTCCTCGGCACCGACATCGGCGTGTCGGTCATTCCTGCCCACTACTACTACGACTATACACCGATGGACCGTCTGACGGGAGAGAAGGAGGGCAACAAGCTCAGCGAGATATTAGTGGACAGCAAGGGAAGGAAATGGCTTGGAGGCAGCAACGGCCTTATTCTCCTGAAAAAGGGCAACTGCCGATGGTACAGGCAGGCTGACAAGCTCCACCCCATATCCCACAACCGCATCAGGGAAGTGTATGAGGACCTGACGGGGAACGTGTGGATAGCCACCGACAACGGCATCAACCTCTACGACGAGGCGACGGGCAGGATGCACACAATCATCATCACCGACAAGAACAACGAGGTGAACGCGCGCTGGGCTTACGACATCATCGACGACGGAACGGGCAGGCTGTGGGTAGCTGCCTACAGCGGCGGCATTTTCATCGTGTCAAAAAAGAGGCTGACGGGCTGCGGCGAGTTTGTGGTCGCCGACAATATCATAAGTTTCGACCGCGGAGCTTCAAAGAACGTGTGGGTGCGACAGCTGGCCAAGGACGGCAACGGACACGTATGGGCAAGGACCGCCGACGGCCTCGAACGCATCGACATCGCGACGCTGAAAGTGACCACCGTCAGCAAGACTCCCCCGGGACGCATGGCTGCCGACCGGCACGGCAACATCTGGACCGCCAACACCGGCGAGCTGACGTGCTACGGCCCGTCAGGCTCCATCCGCCACTTTCCGTACGGCATGAACAACGAGGACGTGGAGGCCGTCGCCCTCTGCGACATCGACGGCAAGATGTGGGTCTGCACGAGCGACGAGTGCATCATCCTGAGCGACGCCGAGAGCCGGCGCTACAGCCGTTTGCGCATCCCCATCGTCAACGCCTACGGTGCATTCTACTCCCCTTCCGAGCGTCGTTACTTCATCGGCGGTCAAGACGGCATGGTTGCCGTCAACCCTTCGGGCATCGACGGGAGGATAAAGCGAAGAAACCTCCTGCTGTCGGCTTTCCACGTCAACGGCAGGCAGCTGCACTTCTCCGGCAGCTCGGTCACGCTGCGCCACAACGAGAACAATATCGACCTGTGCTTCTCCGACCTTCCCCACAGCGGCGACGTGTCGCTCTCCTACGCCTACAAGCTGAAGGGCATCGACAACAGGTGGCACCTGATGCGGTCCATCAAGGAGCCATTGGTGTATAGGGCGTTGCCGCACGGGCGATACACGCTGACGATACGTTCGATAGAGAGCGACCTTGACAACGGCAAGGAAGTGTTTCGCGCCGACATCGAGATCCTGCCCCCATGGTATCTCTCGTGGTGGGCGAAGTCCCTGTACGTGCTGCTGCTACTGGCAGCCGGCGTGTGGACAGCGCGCTTCTGGCTGATGCGCAAGCAACTGGCAAAGGAGCAACGCGAAAAACAACTCTTCCTCGAACAGTCGCGCGCCCGCATGGACTTCTACAACAACGTGTCGCAAAACCTCCGCCAGGCACTTCACAAGATAATGACGCTCGCAGCGGAAACCCACGGACAGGCAACCGCGGACTGCGGCAGCACCGTCTCGGCGGTGAGAAGCCAGACGACGCAGATGAACACCCTGATCCGCAAGGCGTTCGACATGGGCGACATCTCCGAGTCAAGCCGTCAGCTGGAACCGACGCACATAAACGCCGTCAGGTTCTGCAAGGAGACGATGGAGGCTATAAGGCAGCAAGCCGACACTCGCGGCGCCAGCTTCACCTTCCGCTCCGACAAGGAGGAGATAACGATGGAGACGGAGGTGCTGAAATTCGACGCCATCCTCTCAATCCTGCTGCAAAACATCATCGGCAACTCGCGCCCCGACAGCAGGATAACCGTCGCGCTGACGCACGACGAGCCCCGGCGGAAGCTGACGATACGCCTCAACAGCGACTCGCTCTCCATACCCGAAACCGCAGTCCCCCACCTCTTCCAGTATTTCGCGCCTGCCAAGGAGTCGCCCGTGGAAACGATAGGCATGGTGTCGGAACTCGCACAGGCAAAGTCGTTCATCGACGAACTGGGCGGAAAGATTGCCGTGGAAACCGCCACGGATGGAGGAGCCGACTTCGTCATGACGTTCAACACGATGGCAGTGGAAGTGAAGCGCGCTCTTGACACTTCTGGCGGAAACGCGGAAAAGCCTTCGGCGGAAATCAGCGAGAGGGACGAGAAGTTGCTGCGCGACATCACGATAGCCATCGAGCGCAACCTCATCGACTCCGACTTCAACGTGGCAAAGCTTCAGGAAATCACGGGCCTGGGCCAGAAGTTGCTCTACAGGAAAATCAAGCAGCTCTCGGGTGTCTCGCCCGTGGAATACATCAGAAATATAAGGATGGAAAAAGCAGGACTGCTGTTGAGGGAAGGCAAATTCTCCATCTCCGAGGTGATGTACATGGTGGGATTCACCAAATCGGGCTACTTCTCCAAATGTTTCCAAGATGCTTACGGCATGACACCGTCAGCATATATCAAGCATACAAACCAATTAAAACAATAACAACAATGAACAAAAAAAGATTTATTACCCTACTGAGCCTCTTTGCGGTTGCCATGATGGTCGTGGCGCAAGGCGGTGACAAGCTGGTCAGCAAGCAGATTCTGAAGCAAAAGATTGTTGACGAAGGAGGAAGCGGCATGTTCAAGGCTGTGGCAGTGAAGGAGAAAGGACTGCCCGACTTCGTCATCTACCGCCCGAAGGACTTCCTGCATACCCACGCGCGTCAAGGTGCATTGCCAATACTCATGTTCGGCAACGGCGGATGCTCAGACACAAGCATCGGCTACGAACGCATGCTGACCGAAATAGCGTCACACGGATATGTGGTGGTGGCTATCGGCGAGATGCAGGACAAGCGTCTTGACCGTCCGGAGGGACACACCCCTTCGTCGGAACTCAAGCGCGGCCTCGACTGGATTGTCGAGCAGAGCAAGACCAAGGGAAGCGACTACTATCAGAACATCGACCCCGACCGTGTGGCGGCGGCAGGCCATTCATGCGGCGGCGCACAGGTGCTCGCCAATGCCGCCGATGCACGTCTCAAGACTTATCTTATATTAAATGCCGGTATGGGCGACATGGAGATGGCTGACGCCAGCAAGGAGTCGCTGCCCAACGTCCACGCCCCGATACTTTATGTCGTGGGAGGTCCTGACGACGTGGCGTACCAGAACGCGCAGCTTGACTACGACAGGATTCACCACGTGCCCGTGGCTCTTGCCAACCACCCCGCATCGGGACACGGCGGCACCTATCACGAGCAATACGGCGGCGACTACGGACGAATGGTCATCGACTGGCTCGACTGGCAGCTGAAAGGAAAGAAAGAGAATGCCGACATTTTCCTTAAGGGCGACCTGAAAAACTACAAGGGATGGGACGTGAAGGCAAAGAACTTCAAACAGCGTCCGGGCAAGCTAATGTCGCTGAAAATGCCGTGCCAATTGCTTAAGGGCATCAAGGAGCGCGACTACTCCATCTACCTGCCGGGAAGCTACGCCACCGACACGCTGCGGAGCTACCCCGTGCTCTACCTCATGCACGGCGGAGGCGGGGCGCACACCGACTTCGAGCACTACCACCAGATTTCGCACATGACCGACAGCCTTATAGACTGTGGGGCTATTGAAGACATGATAATCGTGATGCCAGAAGGCAACAAGCAGAACATGATGTATTTCAACACCGTGGAGGGAAAGGCGGGGGCACCCGACTGGCAGTATGAGGACTACTTCTTCAAGGAGCTGATTCCCTTCATCGAGAAGACCTACAGGACGCGCACCGACAAGGGAGGCCGCGCCATTGCTGGTTTTTCCATGGGCGGCGGCGCTGCCACGGTGTATGGTGTCCATCATCCGGAGATGTTCTCCATGGTATATGACATTTCGGGCTACTTGCGTCGCCAGCCGCTCGACTTCCTCAAGGATGATCCCTCGGCGGAATGGCGCCAGCAGGCTATTGCCGACAACGACCCCGTGACGCGCATTGAGAACGGGTCGGACGAGGACGTTGCCGCATGGAGAAAGGTGGACTGGAAGATTTCGGTGGGCGACCATGACTTCACGCTCCAGGGCAATATGGATCTTGCAAAAGCCTTGCAGACGAAGGGCATAGACTTCTCTATGTTTGTCGATGAAGGCGCACACGACGGCAAATGGGTAACACCAGCTCTTGTGGATGCGCTGAAGCGTGCCACGAAGAACTTCAAGAGCCTTTGGATAAAGAACGGCGACCGCAACATCTTCGGTATCATCGGCAAGCCGCGCTACACGGGAAAGAAACAGCCTATAGCCATAATTGCCCACGGCTTCAACGGCACCCACGCCTACTCGCTCGCCTATTTCAACGAGCTGAACAAGATGGGCTACCAGTGCTACGCCTTCGACTTCCCGTGCGGCTCGCTTAACAGCCGCAGCGACAACAACACCCACAACATGTCTATCCTCGACGAGCAAAGCGACCTGGAGGCAATAGTGAAATACTTCAAGGGACAACCCGACATCGACGCCGACAACATCGTCTTGATAGGCGAGAGCCAGGGCGGACTGGTGTCGGCGCTCACCGCCGCCTCGCTGTCTAAGGATGTGGCGAAGCTGGTGCTCGTGTTCCCCGCATTGTGCATTCCCGACAACTGGAACAAACGCTATCCGAAGGTGTCCGACATTCCCGAGACCACAAAGCTGTGGAACGTGCCCATGGGTCGCCGTTTCTTCATGGAAATTCGCGACATGAACGTGTTCAAGACCATAAAGCGGTTTAAGAAGCCGGTTTTGATTGTGCAGGGCGATGCCGATGCTGTTGTGTCGATGGACGACTCACGCCGTGCCGTTAAGAACTACAAGACTTCCAGCCTGCATGTTATCTCCGGTGCCGGCCACGGCTTCAAGCCTCATGAGTTTGAGGAGTCGATGGGAGTGATAAAAGACTTTTTACATTGAACGTATATCCTCTTCACTCCTTCGCCCGCAGTTTTGTCAGCCTCTCGCGGCAGATAGACGGGCATATCGGGTTGCAGTGGCAGGATGCGGAGCTCAAGCTCTGTGGTGCCTTCGGGTAGTCGCCACAGACCAAACATGAAGGGACGACCGTATTGGAACTGGTCGGCAATGAGCTTACCGTTGGCATAGAGGCGGGCACAGTCGCCTTGGTATTCTATGCAGAGAAGGCGGTTTGCCTTTGCCATGGCTTCGGCGGGTAGTGCGATTTTATACACGGCGGCATCTGCGAAGTCTTCGTCGTTTGGTTCCTCTGCCACACCTTTTGCGCCGATGGTTATCTTGCGC
>JALFCG010000020.1 GCA_022771265.1 Prevotella sp. | reverse complement strand
CAACAAGGTAATAGCGAACCGGACCCACGTATTGATTTGAGTGGAAAAGATGTGGTTCGGAAACTTGTCATTCTGGCACGCGAGGCAGGATACAAGGTTGAGCAGGACGACGTGGAGAAGCACCTCTTTGTTCCTGACGAGTTCTTCGAAGGAAGCATAGACGACTTCTGGAAGAACCTGCCGTCGCTTGACGCTGACTTTGAGGAAAAACGAAAGGTTCTTGAGGCTGGGAAAAAACGCTGGCGTTTCGTGGCTAAGATGGATCATGGAAAGACACAGGTGTCATTGCAGGCAGTAGGGCAACATCATCCGTTCTATGGCCTGGAAGGGTCTAATAACATTGTCCTGTTGACAACTGAGCGTTACCGTGAATATCCAATGCTAATCCAAGGCTATGGAGCCGGTGCAGGAGTTACGGCAGCAGGCGTGTTTGCGAATATCATGTCCATAGCAAACAACTAACGGCAAGGCTTATGAAACACATAATCATTCTTGGTGACGGAATGGCTGACCATCCAGTGGAGAGGCTTGGAGGCAAGACATTGCTGGAGTTTGCCGACACTCCTTATATGGATATGCTCGCAAAGAAAGGCAAGACAGGACGGCTGGTCACTGTGCCCGATGGTTACAGTCCTGGAAGCGAGGTGGCAAATACTGCAATCATGGGGTACGACCTTGACAAGGTCTATGAAGGACGCGGACCTCTTGAGGCTGCAAGCATTGGATACGAGATGGAAGCTGACGATATGGCAATCAGATGTAACATCATAACCCTTGCCAATGGAACGATAAAGAATCATCATGGTGGACACCTTACCACAGAAGAAGGCGACATCTTGATAAAAACCTTGGACGAACAGTTGGGCAACGACAGGGTGAGGTTTATCACAGGCATTCAGTATCGTCACCTGTTGGTGATAAAGGGTGGTAACAAGCATATCGTCTGCTCTCCTCCCCACGACCATCCTGACCAGCCTTGGCAACCGTTGCTCGTCAAGCCAGGCGAGGACAAGGACTGTAATGGACGAATGACACCCGAAGAGACAGCAGACCTTATTAACGAATTGATAGTCAAGTCACAAGCTATCCTTTCGTCTCATCCACTTAATATCAAGCGACAGGCAGAAGGACATGATATGGCTAATTCCATTTGGCCTTGGAGTCCAGGTTACCGCCCATCGATGGAAACCATCTCGGAGATGTTCCCTGAGGTAAAGTCCGGTTCTGTGATTTCTGCCGTTGACCTTATACGTGGCATTGGACATTACGCTGGCTTGAAGAATGTGGTGGTTGAGGGCGCGACAGGTCTTTACAATACCAACTACGAAGGAAAGGCAAAGGCTGCCATCGACGCTTTAAGGCACGATGACTTCGTGTTCCTGCATGTCGAGGCAAGCGACGAGGCTGGGCATGACGGAGACCTGGAACTAAAAGTCCGAACCATAGAGAACTTGGACAAAAGGATTGTTGAACCAATTTATAACGAGGTGAAGACTTGGGATGAACCAGTTTCCATTGCAGTCCTTCCCGACCATCCCACTCCTGTCGAGATTCGTACACACGTGAAGGAACCAGTCCCGTTCTTGATTTATTATCCGGGAATTGAACCTGACAGCGTGAAAGAATATGACGAGGTCAGTTGTGTCAATGGAGGTTACGGCCTTTTGAAGATGCAGGAATTTATGGACACGTTTATGAATAACAGATAACAATGAGATATTACAGTACAAACGGAAAGGCTCCTATGGCTACACTTCACGAGGCAGTGGTCAAAGGACTTGCGTGTGACCGCGGCCTTTATATGCCCGAGAGCATAAAAATGTTGCCTCAGTCTTTTTTCGACAACATTGACAAGATGTCGTTTCAGGAAATCGCGTTCGTAGTGGCGCAGGCGTTTTTCGGGGAAGATGTCAAGGAAGATGACCTTCGCCATATCGTGTATGACACATTGGCGTTTGACTGTCCTGTAGCGCGTGTGACAGACAATATTTACAGTCTTGAGCTGTTCCATGGCCCGACATTGGCGTTCAAGGATGTCGGAGCTCGTTTTATGGCTCGTCTCCTACAGTACTTTATCCGCCAGGAAGGCAAGGAGCAGGTCAACGTCCTCGTAGCGACGAGCGGGGACACAGGAAGCGCTGTTGCCAATGGATTCCTTGGTGTAGAAGGCATTCATGTTTATGTCCTGTACCCGAAGGGCAAGGTCAGCAAGATTCAGGAGAGCCAGTTTACAACGCTTGGACAGAACATTACAGCTGTTGAGGTTGACGGAGTGTTTGACGATTGTCAGGCTTTGGTGAAGAACGCTTTTATGGACGAAGACCTTACTGCCCACATGAAGCTGACTTCCGCCAACTCGATAAATGTCGCGCGTTTCTTGCCTCAGGCATTCTATTATTTCAACGCCTACGCCCGAATGAAAGCCTTGGGCAAGTCAGACAATATGGTAGTGTGCGTGCCAAGTGGGAATTTCGGAAATATAACTGCTGCACTATTCGGCCATCGTATGGGACTTCCTGTAAAGCGGTTTATAGCTGCCAACAATGCCAACGACATTTTCTATAATTACCTGAAGACAGGCAAGTATGAGCCGAAAGCAAGCCGCCAGACCATTGCGAATGCCATGGATGTTGGTGACCCAAGCAATTTCGCCCGTATTTATGACCTGTATAAAGGCGACCATTCAGCAATAACGTCGCTCATAAGCGGTGCAACATATAACGACGACATGATACGCGAGTCGATGAGACAGTGCTATTCAGACAACTCATATATTCTTGACCCTCATGGAGCTTGTGGCTATCGCGCTCTCAGCGAGTTGCTCCAGCCGGGAGAATGCGGAGTGTTCTGCGAGACAGCCCATCCTGCAAAATTCAAGGAGACCGTGGAGTCGGCCATAGGTGCCGATGTGGTTATTCCTGAGCGTTTGGCGGCCTTTATGAAGGGAACGAAGCAGAGTGTGGAAATGAGCAAGGACTTTGCGTCATTCAAGGAGTATCTTATGAATGTTTAGCCTTTAGCTTGAATAACTGGCACAAAATGCTGTTGTTCCGTTAAAAATTGCTTAATTGTTTTGTATGCTCAAAAAAAAGTAGTAATTTTGAACGCTCAAATAGTGTGAAATCGCGTCAGAAAGGCTTAAAACAGCCTTAAACACGATATTATGTCCTTTTTGACGAGCAGACTTTGACAATGTAAAGATAGTATAAAAAAGAATGGATCAGACATTAGATCAAGACAGAATTATTAAAATCAACATCGAGGAGGAAATGAAGTCCTCTTACATCGACTATTCCATGTCGGTGATTGTGGCTCGTGCCCTTCCGGATGTTCGTGATGGTTTCAAACCTGTTCATCGCCGTATTCTGTACGGAATGATGGGCGTTGGAAACACAAGTGACAAACCTTATAAGAAATGTGCACGTATTGTGGGTGAGGTATTGGGTAAGTATCATCCACATGGCGATAGTTCTGTTTATGGAGCTCTCGTCAGAATGGCACAGGAATGGAACATGAGATACACGCTTGTCGATGGACAAGGTAACTTTGGTTCGGTCGATGGCGACTCACCTGCAGCCATGCGTTATACGGAGTGCCGCCTGTCGAAGATGGGTGAACATATCATGGATGACCTTGAGAAGGACACTGTTGACATGACCAACAACTTTGACGACTCGTTGGTTGAACCTACAGTGATGCCTACGAAAGTGCCAAACCTTCTTGTCAACGGCGGAAATGGTATTGCCGTGGGTATGGCAACAAATATACCGACCCATAATCTTGGTGAAGTTATTGACGGATGCTGCGCATTTATTGACAACCCTGATATCGACACCGATGGGCTTATGGAATATATCAAAGCCCCTGACTTCCCTACAGGTGCCTACATCTACGGCATACAAGGGGTGAAAGACGCTTACGATACAGGTCGTGGAAGAATCGTGATGAGAGCTAAGGCAGAAATCGAAGCTGGTGACTCCCATGACAAGATTGTGGTTACGGAAATACCATATGGGGTCAACAAGGCTGACCTCGTAAAATACATCGCTGACCTGGCCAATGAAAAGAAGATTGAGGGAATCAGTAATGTCAACGATGAGTCAGGACGCCAGGGAATGAGAATCGTCGTTGACGTGAAACGTGATGCCAATGCAAATGTTATTTTGAACAAATTGTTTAAGATGACAGCTTTACAGAGCTCATTCTCAGTTAATTGTATTGCACTCGTTCATGGTCGTCCCAAACTGTTGACATTAAAGGAATGTGTTAAACATTTTGTCAATCACCGTCACGATGTGACCATTCGACGCACGAAGTTTGACCTGAAAAAAGCACAGGACCGTGCCCATATCCTTGAAGCGCTTATCGTCGCTTGCGACAATATAGATGAAGTGGTACACCTTATCCGTGCTTCTAAAACTCCCCAGGAGGCCATCGAGAGCCTTATGAAACGTTTCGACTTTGACGAAGTGCAGGCACGTGCCATCGTCGATATGCGTCTTCGCCAGCTTACAGGACTCCAGATGGACCAGCTGCACAACGAGTATGAGGAACTTGAGAAGCTCATTGCTTATTTGCAGCAGATTCTTGACGATCCCGAACTTTGCAAGAAGGTTATGAAGGATGAACTTCAGGAAGTAAAGGAAAAATATGGTGACGAACGACGCACGGAGATAAAGTACTCAAGCGAGGAATTCAATGCTGAGGATTTCTATCCGGATGATCCTGTGGTCATTACCATTAGCCATCTTGGCTATATCAAGCGTACAGCCTTGTCAGAGTTCCATCAGCAGAGTAGGGGAGGCGTAGGCAGTAAGGGTGCTAACACGCGTGAGCAGGATTTCACGGAGTACATCTATCCTGCAACGATGCACAATACGCTTCTGTTCTTCACTCAGAAGGGACGTTGCTATTGGCTGAAATGTTACGAGATACCAGAAGGAGCAAAGAACGCCAAGGGACGTGCCATCCAGAATATTCTGAACATTGAGCCTGACGATGCTATCAATGCAGTATTGCGTATAAAGAAGTTTGACGACATGGATTTCGTCAAGTCTCACAATGTGGTGTTTGCGACAAAGAACGGTATAATCAAGAAAACAAGTCTTGAGGCTTACAGCCGTCCTCGTGCAAATGGTGTCAATGCCATTAATATCCTTGAGGGTGACCAAGTCGTCGGTGTTCGTCTCACAAATGGCAACAACGAGCTTCTCCTTGCTAACCGTAATGGTCGCGCCATTCGTTTCAATGAGAACGAGGTACGAACGATGGGACGTGTTTCCACTGGTGTTCGTGGTATGCGTCTTGATGATGGAGACGACGAGGTTGTAGGAATGGTTTGCGTTAACGATCCGGAGACAGAAACGATTATGGTCGTGAGTGAAAACGGTTATGGCAAGCGCAGTGACATTGATGACTATCGCAAGACAGCGCGTGGCGGTAAGGGTGTGAAGACATTGGGCATCACTGAAAAGACAGGCCGTCTCGTGGCCATAAAGGTTGTAACAGATGACAATGACCTTATGATAATCAACAAGAGTGGTATCCTTATCCGCTTGAAAGTTGCTGATGTACGTGTCATGGGTCGTGCCACCCAAGGTGTCCGTTTGATAAATCTTTCGAAGAAGAATGACACCATTGCCAGCGTATGTAAGGTGATGAGTTCAGAAGAACCAGAATTGGTGGATGATTCTTTGGAAGAGGGCGGTTCTGCTACAGGCTTATCCCAGGATGTTCAAGGTGTTTCCGATAATACAGAGAAATAAGTATTAATCTATAAATAACTACGAGTATGAAGAAATTTATGATGATGGCAGTTGCCCTCGTATCGGCAGCTACAGCTTTTGGTCAGGACAACCTGGTAAAACAAGCCCTGAAATCAAAGTCAAATCCTGCTGAAGCAGTGAAAATCTTGACTCCCGCACTGACATCAAGCGAGACAGTTGACAAGGCAGCCGCATGGGGTGCCATGAGCGAGATTCAGTATCAGTTCTACTCCATTGCATATGACCAGATGGTGCAGAACCAGTTCAAGACAGAGAAAAGCCCTATCGACACTGTTGGCATGTACAATGGCATTATTGAGGCTTTCAAGGCTGCGTTCAAGTGCGATGAGTACGACATGCAGCCCAATGAGAAGGGCAAGGTTAAACCAAGGTATCGCTCAAAGAACAAGTCTCGTCTGCTTCCTGTACGCAACACGCTCATCGATGCCGGTAGCTATTACTACGGTCTGAAAAAATACGATGTTGCTGTGTCAGCATGGGGAACATTTATCGATTGCGCTGAGGCTCCGTTGTTTGAAGGTGAGATAAAGAAGGACAGCACCTATTATCTTATAGCAGACTATGCAGCCCTTGCTGCTTATTTCAGCAAGAACTATGAACAGGCTACAAAATATGCCACAATAGCCCTTGACGACCAGAAGACTAAGGCTGAGGCACTGAACATCATCGTTTCGTCGATGAAGGAGACCTGCAAGAGCAAGGAAGATTCTGTCGCATATTTCAATAAACTCAACGAGATTCGTGCAAAGGATCCTAACGAGCAGTCGGTATTGTTTGCCATTAATGAATATCTCTCACAGCCTGGTCGCATAGCTGACAAGGAGGCATGGTGTGCTGAAGAGGTGAAGAAATATCCTAATGACAAGATGTTGTGGGCATTCCTCGGTGAGAGCCAGATGAACCAGCAGAAGTATGACGAGGCAGTGACATCATTCAAGAAGTCTCTTTCCATCGACCCAAGCTTTATGGAGGTAGAATACAATGTAGGAGCAAGCCTTGTGCTGAAGGCAACAGCTATGAAGGACCAGCTTTCTGGAGCTACCGGTCGTCTTTCACCTGCTGACGCAGAAAAGGTAAAGGCTGTTTATTTGGAAGCAAAGACCCATCTTGAGAACGTTAAGAACGTTGACCCGGACCGAAAGAAGGTTAACTGGGCATATACACTTTATCAGGTATATTACGGATTAGGTGATGCAGATAAGGTTGCCGAGATGGAAAAACTGTTGGGAGGCAATTAATAGATGATAAAGAAGCTTGTATTATTTTTGCTTCTCTTATTGACAATAATACCGTGCTTGAGGGCTCAACGCAAAGAGATTTCTCAAGCGCGGTCTTATATTAAGAGCGGTAAGGAACTGGCAAAGGCCGAGGAGATTCTGCGCAAGGTCATTGATAATGATTCTGTCAGCAGGAATGACCCTCGTGTACATTCCTATTTGCTCCAGGCAATAGAGAAACAATATGCAGAAGGCAATGAAAAACTATATCTGAAGCAGAAATACGACACCACAGTACTTTTTAGTCTTACGAAAAAACTCTTTGACGTTGCGCAGCGACTCGATTCCCTTGACAGTTGCCCGAATAAGAAAGGAGTGGTCAAGACAAAATACAGAACAAAAAATGCAGCCATGCTCGACAATTGTCGTACGAACCTGTTCTTCGGAGGTACCTTCCATCTTCGAAAAGGCAATTATGAGGAAGCGTTTTCCTTGTTCGACATTTACATTAACAGTTCGGACAGTCCAATGTTCGCAGGCTATAATTATTCCGTTACGGACAGACGCTTGCCTGAAGCAGGCTACTGGGCGTCGTATTCGGCTGCCAACCTTGATAATCCGCAGCTGGTCTTGAAGCATGCAAGACTTGCTGAGAGAGACACATCAAAGCTCAGCTATATACTTATGTATGAGGCTGAGGCATATTCGAAACTTGGTGATACGGAGGCTTATGTAGAGGCATTGAAGCGGGGATTTGAGCTTTATCCTACTTTCCAGTTCTTTTTCCCCCATCTGATAGACCATTTCCTGGGTAACGACGACTTGGAGGAAGCTCTTGCGCTTGCTGACAGGGCCGTTGCTGTTGACTCTACGAGCATTCTCTTCCTATATGCAAAGTCAAACGTGTTGCTCAATATGGGGAAAAACGACGAGTGCATAGATGTCACCAAACGCATTGTGGAGCTTAACGACACGTTGGCTGAACCATATTACAATATAGGAATGGCTTTTCTCAACAAGGTTGTGCTAATGGAGAAGTCGCATGAACGTAACGACAAGAACACCGTAAAGGCAATTTACCGTCAGGCTATGCCATACCTCGAGAAATATCGTGTGCTTGCTCCTGATGAGAAAAAGAAATGGGCTCCTGCACTCTATAGGGTTTATCTTAATCTAAATATGGGAAAACAATTTGACGAAATAGACAGGATAATCAATGAGGTTAATCCCTAATATTGTCGTTTTTAAATTTATTAACGCAGATAATTATTAATGATAAGATAAAAATCATTACCTTTGTAGGGATAAAACGTAAAACTTAAAACATAATAAACTTTTATTGATATGGAAAATAACTCACAACTAATCGCACAATGCGAAGCCAAGGCACAACAGTGGCTCTCGCCGGCTTTTGACGAGGAGACTCGAAAGCAAGTTCAGGAAATGCTTGACAAGGAAGACAAGACAGACCTTGTTGATGCTTTTTACCAGAACCTGGAGTTTGGTACGGGAGGATTGCGTGGTATCATGGGTGCGGGAACTAACCGTATGAACAAATACATTGTCGGCATGGCAACCCAAGGCTTTGCTAACTATCTGCTTAAGGCTTATCCTGGAAAGAAAGACCTTGCTGTCGTCGTAGGACACGACTGCCGCAACAATGGTCGTTTGTTTGCAGAGACCGTTGCCGACATTTTCTCTGCTAATGGCATTAAGGCATATCTGTTTGAAAGTCTTCGTCCAACTCCGGAGATTTCTTTCGCCATCCGCCAACTTGGTTGTCAGGCAGGTGTTAACGTGACAGCAAGCCACAACCCTCGTGAATACAATGGATACAAGGCTTATTGGGAAGACGGCGCACAAGTGCTTGCTCCTCACGACAAGGGCATTATCGATGAGGTGAACAAGGTTACTATTGACGATGTGAAGTTTGAAGGCAACAAGGAACTCATCGAGATTATCGGAGGTGAGATGGACTGGGATTATGTTATCGCAGTAAAGGAAGCTATGGTTGACCAGGATGTCATCAATCGTCAGAAAGATTTGAACATCGTATATTCTCCAATGCATGGAACTGGTCGTGTCATCGTTCCTCTGTGTCTTCGCTCATGGGGTTTCCAGAACATTCATGTCGTTCCTGAGCAGATGGTCATTGACGGAAACTTCCCGACCGTAGTGTCTCCTAATCCAGAAAATGCCGAAGCTATGACACTTGGCATGAAACTTGGTACAAAGCTTAATGCAGACCTTGTGATTGCTTCCGACCCTGACGCTGACCGTCTTGCCATCGTTTGTCGTGACAACAAGGGTGAGTGGATAATCATCAATGGTAACCAGACTGCCATGATGCTATCTTATTATATAATTGAGAATAAGAAGAAGCTCGGAAAGCTCAATCCTTCTGACTTTATGGTCAAGACCATTGTCACCACAGAGGCTATAGCAAAGATTGCCCAGCGCAATGGTGTTGAGATTCGCGACTGCTACACTGGCTTTAAGTGGATTGCACGTGAGATTGCCATCTCAGAGGGAAAGCAGAAGTACATTGGTGGAGGTGAAGAGTCGTTCGGCTATTTGCCATACGACAAGGTTCGTGACAAGGACGCTCCTGCTTCCATCTGTCTCATCTGCGAGATAGCTGCTTGGGCAAAGGACAATGGCCGCACGCTTTACGACCTTCTCATGGACATCTATGTTGACTATGGCTTCACTCGTGAGTTCACTGTCAATGTGACAAAGCCTGGTAAGTCGGGTGCTGACGAGATTAAGCAGATGCTTGCCAACTTCCGCGCTAATCCTCCAAAGGAGCTTGCAGGAAGTCCTGTAGTTGTTGTGAAGGACTATCAGTCAC
>JALFCG010000140.1 GCA_022771265.1 Prevotella sp. | reverse complement strand
AATACGACATTTCCGGTGGCTATTGTGGCGGGGTTCCACCTCTTCCCATTCCGAACAGAGAAGTTAAGCCCGCCTACGCCGATGGTACTGCAATGCAATGCGGGAGAGTAGGTAGCCGCCCCCTTTCAACAACCGAGGGTTTCCATGGCCATGCGCCGTGGGAACCCTCCTTGCATTTGAGACCCACCCCCAGAGAACCACCCCCCAGCCCAGAGACCCACCCCCAGCCCCTCCCTCCGAAGGGAGGGGAGTGGAATGCCCAAGGCAGGCGAAAAGCGAGTCGTCCAAGGGGCGTGCACTTTCTCTTGGGGACTGCGCGTTGCCAACGACAGTAGGGTCGTCGTTTGCATCTGACTGTTGGGGCGGTGCCTCGTGTCCGATTGCAGGGTCATGCCTTGCGTCCGATTGTAGAAACCGTGCTTGTGCCGGCCCTGAGGTAATGTTAGGTCGCTTTTCTATGACTCGTTAGCAACCGCATGTTGGGCCAACGCCAAATTACGAGAGGGATAGGGACGGCACAAGGCACTGTCTTTACAGTTGGTTTAGTGCTATTTCTTTGTTTCTGCCTTGAAAGATATTGTATTTGGGATTTTCACCCATTTTCTGTTCCTTGCAATCTTGATAGCACTTCCTTTTCCTTGTCTTAACGTGTAGGTGGAATCTTTTGGAATGTATGTCAGTGTGGCCTCCAAATCCTCGCTTCCATAATCGTTTGTGATAGAAAGCTGGATTGTGTGTGGATCAATGAAGGTTGCATCGGTGAAGATCCATTTACGCGCATCTTTGAAATCTCCCAAATACCCTGGGACTTCTCCCAAAAACTCTTGACCTTGAATGAGCCTATTTTGATGATACAAATCCATATCAATATAGACATCATATTCCTTGTTGCAGAATCTACCTATGAAAACGGAGTCCTTGGCGGCGATTTCAATGTCGTTGCCTTCTGCTGGAACTTGCGCTTTGGAAGGATACGAGAAGCCCATTGCTGAAAGTAGCATGAGTGTCCAAGTAAGTTTGTTCAAATACATGACGGCTTATTTTTCAGCAAAGATACTGTTTTTTGTGTTACAACTCAAGTTTTTTGTAACTTTTGTGTTTGTAGATAAGCATATTTACTAATTTTTACGTACCTTTGCGGATGCATTTTTAATAAGAAGTATGAAGAAAGAGAAGTTATTTCCGGATTACGTCTTTGAATCGAGTTGGGAAGTCTGTAACAAAGTTGGTGGAATATACACAGTGTTGTCCACTCGTGCATTAACCCTTCAAAAAAAGCTTCCAAATAGGTTATTCTTCATCGGACCGGATTGTACAAAGGAAACAGACAATATTTATTTTACAGAAGACAAGACCTTGTTTGCAGAATGGCGTAGCCAAGCAAAGAAGGATAATCTTTCCGTTAGGATTGGACATTGGAACATTCCAGGCGAGCCTATCGTGTTTCTCGTCGACTTTGAGCCATTCTTTACGCAGAAGGATGAAATATATGGTAAACTATGGGAAGATTTCCAAGTTGACAGTCTTCATGCATACGGTGACTACGACGAGGCGTCGATGTTCTCTTATGCAGCAGGAAGAGTTGTGGAGAGCTTCTATCGTTTCTACCATTTGGACCATAAGCGTGTCGTTTATCAAGGCAACGAATGGATGACAGGTTTGGGCCTGTTGTACGTTAGAAAGCATTTGCCCCAAGTGGCCACAATCTTCACCACCCATGCCACCAGCATCGGACGCTCAATAGCCGGTAATAACAAACCGCTATATCGTTATCTTAGTGCTTACAATGGCGACCAGATGGCATGCGAGTTGAATATGCAGAGCAAGCACTCAATAGAGAAGCAAACAGCCATGAATGTTGACTGCTTCACTACGGTTAGTGAGATAACAGCCCAGGAATGCCGTGAGTTGTTGGACAAGCCTGTTGATGTTGTTTTGCCCAATGGTTTTGAGCCGGACTTTGTACCCGTTGGAACCACCTTCTCCACCAAGCGGCGTGCCGCACGCCAGCGTCTGTTGCAAGTGGCCAGTGCCCTTACGGGCTGTGAGTTCGATGACGACACGTTGATAGTTTCAACCAGCGGAAGATACGAATTTAGAAACAAGGGGATCGACCTTTTCATAGAGTCGATGAACCGTCTTCGTCACGACTCGCGTCTAAATCGTCAGGTGGTTGCGTTCATCTGCGTCCCAGCGTGGGTGTTCTCGCCGCGTCAGGATTTGGCAGACAGATTGAAGGCAGTTGGAAGCTTCTCTACCGCCCTTGACCAGCCGGTCATAACCCACTGGCTTCACAACATGAATGAGGACCGCGTGATGGGAATGTTGCGTTATCTTGACATCAACAATCGTAGCGGGGATAAGGTGAAGATAATTTTTGTGCCTTGTTATCTGACGGGTGATGACGGCATCATCAACAAGCCCTATTATGACATTCTGTTGTGCAACGACCTTTGCATATATCCTTCCTATTATGAGCCGTGGGGCTATACTCCCTTGGAGGCAATCGCATTCAAAGTACCTTGTATCACCACCGATTTGGCAGGGTTTGGCCAATGGGTCAACAGTGTGTATGGCCGAAACGCTGAGTTGGAGGACGGAGTGAAGGTGGTTCACCGTTCGGATTATGACTACAATGAGGTGGCAGACTCGATAAAGGATTCCGTGCTCGGTTTCTCCAAGATGGGTCACGCCGAAGTCAGAAAATGTCGCGAACATGCGTCTCTGTTGTCAACAAAGGCCTATTGGAGCCGTTTCATCACTTATTACGAGGAGGCCTACGACGTGGCTCTTCGCAAGACGGTGGAAAGAAGATAGTATTCAGGCAGATAAGATATTCAAAACTAAATAGAGAATTATGAAGATCAAAGCAGATTATGCTAATGCTCCCCAGTGGAAGGAGTTGGCCATCAAGAGCCGTCTTCCCGAGCAGTTGAAATGTTTGGATGAATTGGCTCATAACATGTGGTGGGCTTGGAACTACGAGGCCCGCAACCTGTTCAAGAGCCTTGATGAGAAACTCTATGACGAAGTGGCCCACAATCCCGTTTTGCTTCTGGAGCGTCTGAGCTATGACCGCAAAGAGGCAATAGTGAAGGACCGTGCGTTGATGAAGAAAGTGAAGGACGTCTACAAGAAGTTCCGCGACTACATGGATGTCAAGCCCGACTCCAAGCGTCCCTCGGTGGCCTATTTCAGCATGGAGTATGGATTGAACCAGGTGTTGAAAATCTATTCAGGTGGCCTTGGCATGTTGGCTGGAGATTATCTGAAGGAGGCTTCCGACAGCAACGTCGACCTCTGTGGTATCGGCTTTCTCTATCGCTATGGCTACTTCACGCAGAGCCTGAGCATGGACGGACAGCAGATAGCCAAATATGAGGCGCAGAACTTCAACTCGCTCCCCATAGAGCGTGTGTTGGACGAGAATGGGAATCCCGTTGTCGTCGATGTTCCTTATATTAACTATCAAGTGCATGCCTACGTTTGGCAAGTGAATGTGGGTCGAATCAAGCTTTACTTGCTTGATACAGACAACGAAATGAACTCCGACTTTGACAAGCCCATCACCCATTCCCTTTATGGCGGAGATTGGGAGAACCGCTTGAAGCAAGAGATTCTGTTGGGTATAGGCGGTATTCTCACATTGAGGAAGCTGGGAATCAAAAAGGACATCTACCACTGCAACGAGGGTCATGC
>JALFCG010000017.1 GCA_022771265.1 Prevotella sp. | reverse complement strand
TCAATTATATAATAATTGTTGCTTCGGTCGTATGAAATATTCACACAGAACATTGACTCGATATCTTCAAGGTCGCGTTCCAATGTCCTTACACCAATCTCCTTATATCCATATATCCAATATAGGCGGTCGTTAACACGGCTCAGAAGCTCCTGTTTGGATATCCGTTGCCGTTGCTTTATGTTATTTAGGATAAGTAGCATCCTACGCATCTGTTCTACCTGTTTGCTCATATCTTTATCAATTTTGGTTGCAAAGATAATGATTCTTTGCGTCAAAAGATGTCGCAACCCCCCAAAAAAAATGAATTTAAAAGAGAAAATAATGGTGAAATTGACATTATTTCAAGGTTTTATTTGGCGGTGGTTCAAAAACCCACATACATACCTTTGGGTTAGTGTGTTCTTCTGCCCGTTTGATTGCAAGACAATTGGATATTTGACGGTCCTTCTAACTCACCAAAAGTAATAAATCGTAAGCCATCAGTAAACCCCGTATTGTGAGATTCGTTTAGAGGGTCAGAGGGACAGGTACATTGACCCTCAACATTTCAGTCGTTAAACTTATCATTGGCAAAACCGAAGTATTTTGTGAAGAAAGACTTTAGAATCATAGGGACAGGTCCATCGCCCCTAAAGAGTGAACCAATGTACCCGTCCGTGTGCCACGAGGCGCACATCTATATATAAAGGGTTGGCTACCTTCCATATAAGATGTAGCCGTAACTGCCAATGAGATGAGAGAAGGTCTCTCGGTGTCGGTGTGCAGGCACTGGCATCAAACCCTCTGCAAGCTGCTGCAGTCGGAAACGCTGCGGTGGTGAGCGTTGCATAGAGGTGGTAGGACAGTGATCTTAAACAAAGAGGAGGATATGATGAAAGAAGCATATCGACCCTGACCCTACTTCCCAATCCGATAAAGAAATTCCGGTGCCAAATCAGCCCCATTTGCCCATTCTATTGTAGTCGGGGTTAATCCGTATTGAACAAACAGGTTTATGTCGCGGAGTGGTCCAAACACTTCACCATTAAGGTAAGGTTCCAGATCTACTTCCTTTTTCACACCGTCGCTAAATAAAAGTGCAAGGCGATAATTATTCAGATAATCAACATCTTTAACTTTAAGCATAATAAATCTCCTTTCTTATTTTAATGGTTCAATTTTTTCTATTTTTTCACCCTTTGAGGCTTTCTCCCAGAGTTTCATAATTTCATCTTGATGGATATCCATCCACTGATTAACCTTAGAAACGACTTTGGCGGGTATCTTGCCATCTACGATACGCTCTATTATACTAATTGAGCATTCATAGTCTCCATACACCACATGAATATGCGGTGGATTATGATCCATCCAATAAAGATAGATTATAATACCATAAAATCTACAAATCTCAGGCATATATTCTTTATTCAAACACAATTATTATTCTTCTGCAAATATATACATTTTTAATGGAACTGCAAAACAATTCTTTCTTTTTTTCCATTAAACCTACATTATTTATGTCATAACAGCTGTCCATACATCGTTTGAAAGCTTGCAGACAGGTTTCTGCCAGTTAGCAAAAGAGTTTTTGAAAGCTAGCAAAGAAGCATACTGATGGTATCGCGGTATTTCTTCAGTGCCTTGTCGTATTGCAGGCGTTCGGCACGGGTCATGCCGCCGACATCGGTGAAAGGATTTATGTATTATTTGTTTTTTTTATTATTCTGACAAAATGTTTGGAAAAGTGGGGAAAAATGTGTATATTTGCATCCAAAATAGTAATTCACGGTTCGGCGATGGAAGATAACATAAGGCTTAGCGTAATCATTCCGGTGTATAACACGGAAAAATATCTGAAAAGGTGCGTTGACAGCGTGCTGGAAAACAGGAGCGTCGGCTTGGAGATTATCCTGGTCGATGACGGGTCAACCGATTCGTCCCCTTCCATCTGCGACTCCTATTCGTCACGGTTCACGTTCGTCAAGACCATACATGGCAAGAACTGCGGGCCGGCATCGGCAAAGAACCGGGGAATAGAGATTGCAAAAGGGGAATACGTCGCACTTACCGACAGCGACGACGAGGTGAAGCCCGACATGTTCGTGAAGATGCTGGAAACGGCAAAGGCACACAATGCCGACATCGTGGGATGCAACTACGAGGAACGCCTGCCTGACGGCACCATCCGACAGTTCTCATACAGCGGCAAGACGATCGTGCTCGACCGGAAGGGAGCACTGGAGCATTTCCTTATGAAAGGAAAGATTTACACGCAGTGCTGGACAAAGATATACCGGAGGGAAATGGTTGTCGCCAACAACATTCGGAATATCGAGGGACTGAAGACTGACGAGGACTTCATCTTCAACATCCATTGCCTCGTACACGCCAGCACCACTTGCGTCGTTGACCTGCCGCTCTACACCTATTCCATGCTTCCCGACTCGCTTTCGAAGGCATACTACTGCAAGCGGATAGACTCATACATCGACAACCGCCTTCTGAATTTCGACATCACCCGTCGTCTCATCCTCAGACACTCGCCCGAGAACCGTCGCCATGCCGTGTTCAACCGCCTGTATTATTCCAACGAACTCCTTGGACGCATAGCGCTCTTCCCGGAGAAATATTCCGACTGCCGCACACGTTCGGTGGTAGGATATATGCGCCGGCACATCATCACTGTCCTGCGCCACCACCGAAAGATTGGCTTCAGCCTTGCAGGATGTCTCTTGCTGCTGTTGCCTGCAAAATGGTACATGACCTACAGGCACGGCAAGATACGGCAATAGAACAGTTTGGCAGTCATCTCTGCCAACAAAAACTTTATCCGGTTCGGCAAACTATAATTCAAGCTGCGCCATGCTCCATTTGATTCCGGGAAATGACTTGCCCATTTCTTGATGCTTCTCTTTTTCCTGTCCAAGACGTATGACGATTTGGAGAGAAACTTCCGTTGCAGCAATTCCGTTTCCAAGATGTCGTAAACGCCCTTTTCGCGATAGAACGACTCAACAATGCTTATTGCACGTGAAAAACTGTTTATCCTCAAGTCACTGTCAGTACTGGAATAATTGTTAGGGTTGTATTGCACGTAATGGTAAAGGGCTTCATCGACAGAGGAGAAGGTTCTTGCGAAAAAGAATAGTTTGCAACAAAATATATAGTCTTCACCAAACTGTACTTCCGGTACAAAACATATGTTGTTGCGCATAATCAATTCACGGCGTACAAAGAGTTTCCACAACACTCCTTTTATCTTCAACAGAGTCATCGCCTTCATCGCATCGACGTGTGCGGAAGGATACGACTGCCGGAAAAGCACACGCCTGTCAGGATATTCCTCGAAATAGTCGCATCCTACGATGTCGGCATCCGACTCTAATGCTTTTTCGACAAACTTTTCGATTGTATCGAGTTCTATCCAGTCGTCGCTGTCAACAAACAGCACATAGTCGCCCGTCGCGTTTTCAAGAAGCGTGTTCCTTACCATTGCTATGCCAAGGTTGTTCTTGTTCTCAATGATTCTTACGGAATTGGCACGGAAAGGATGTCGAGCCAGCGTTTCATTAAGAACTTGCATGCTTTTGTCGGGAGTGCAATCGTTTACAAACACATATTCAATGTCTGAATATGTCTGTGAAAACAAGGTCTCCAGGCATCTTGAGAAATATTTCTCCACATTATATACAGGCACTAATATTGATACTTTCATAAACTCTTCGTTAAAACCATTTGCAAAGATAGTGCAAGTTTTAGACAATACAAAATAAAAACCCTTTTTTTTATTGTTAAAACGCCGCCTGTCTTATTGAAAGATAGTGCCGCCAAAAAAACAGCCTTTGGGGCGTTGTCGTTCCAAAGGCTGTCAGGATATCGATGGGGGAGTATTACCAGTTCTCTGCCCTTACCTCGAAGTAGCTCTGCGGGTGGTTGCATACGGGGCAGAGCTCAGGAGCTTTCTTGCCCACTACGATGTGTCCGCAGTTGCGGCACTGCCAGATGGTGTCGCCCTCGCGTGAGAACACGATGCCGTCCTCGATGTTTTTCAGCAGCTTGCGGTAGCGTTCCTCGTGGTGACGCTCCACCTCTGCCACGCCGCGCATCTGTGCGGCAATCTCAATGAAGCCTTCCTCCTCGGCTTCCTGTGCCATGCGGTCGTACATGTCGGTCCACTCGTAGTTCTCGCCTTCGGCTGCAGCCTTGAGGTTAGCCATGGTGTCCTTCACCGCACCGCCTTCAAGATGCTTGAACCATAGCTTCGCGTGCTCTTTCTCGTTGGCAGCGGTCTCTTCGAAGAGGGCTGCAATCTGCTGGTAGCCGTCTTTCTTTGCGCGTGATGCGAAGTAGGTGTACTTGTTGCGTGCCATTGACTCGCCTGCGAAAGCCTCGAGAAGGTTCTTCTCGGTCTTTGTTCCTTTCAGTTCTTTCATTGTTCTTTTCTTTTTAGTGTTAATAACCTTTTGTTTTCTGCTGCAAAATTACTAACTTTTAGGTATGTCTCCAAACGAATTGGTCTATCCCTTTATAGAAATAATCTATTAATGATTTAAGTTTCGCATTTGCTCAACTTTTATTTCAAAGACCAATTAGTCAACTTTAACAGGACAGTAGTGATATTGCAACAAAAAAAATTGGCGGTTACAAAAAAAAACCGTATCTTTGCACCGACCTAATTAAATATACTATAAACAAATGAAAAAAACTTTTAAACTAATACTGATGCTACTGCTCGCCTCTTCGGCGGCATCGGCACAGTCGTGGACCGCCGACAACGGCAATGGCACTTACACCAATCCGCTGTTCTATGATGAGTTCTCCGACCCCGACGTAATCAGGGTGGGGGAGGACTACTATCTCGCCGGCACAACCATGCACTGCCTCCCGGGTGTGGTGGTGCTACATTCCAAGGACCTCGTCAACTGGCGCTTCTGCAGCTACGCGATGCAGGACTTCTTCGGACTTGGCGACGAGTTCCGTCTCGCCAACGGCAAGGAGGCTTACGGGCAGGGCATCTGGGCACCGTGCATACGCTACCACAACGGCAAGTTCTACATCTTTTCCAACATCAACGGTCACGGCATGCAGGTCTTTATCGCCGACAAGGCTGAGGGACCGTGGCAACACATCAATCTTAAGGGCGACATCTACGACCTCTCCGTACTCTTCGACGACGACGGCAAGGTCTATGCAATCCATAAGTACGGGGCAGTGCGATGCACGGAGATAAAACCCGACTTCAGCGGCTTTGTTGAGGGTAGCGACCGCGAGATCATACCCGACGGTTCTGCCATGGGCGAGGGACACCATGCCTACAAGATAAACGGTAAATACTACATCATCTCCACCGACTATTCCCCGATGGGCCGCCAGCAGTGTGCAGTGGCTGATAACATCTGGGGACCTTACGAGACGCGCACCATCAACATGATGGAAACTCTCGGCACCAAGGTGGCAAAGTCGGTGCACAACGTCGGTATCGGCTCTCCCGTCCCTGAGCCCGGCTTTAAGTTCGACATCTCTATGGGAGGCGGCAACTATATGGGCTGCGCCACAATACATCAGGGCGGCATCGTCGATACACCCAATGGCGAATGGTGGGCAGTGTCGATGCTCGACTTCAATGCAGTGGGACGCACCTGCTGCCTCGTGCCCGTCACATGGAAAGACGGGTATCCCTATTTCGGACTCCCGGGCAACATCGGTCGTGGACCGCGTACATGGTTTAAGCCAAACGTGGGGAATGAAGAATGTAGAATGAAGAATGAAGAATGTGCTCCTTACGACCGCTGCGACGATTTCAGCGGAAAGGCGTTGAAGCCAGTGTGGCAATGGAACCATGAACCAGTGGCTGGAAAATGGTCGATAAAGGGCGGGCGACTGAACATCACCGCCATGCCTGCCAAGGACTTCCTGTGGGCTCACAACACGTTGACCCAACGAGCCATTGGTCCGGTATCTACTACCACCGTTACCCTCGACGCTTCGAAACTCAAGGAAGGCGACATTGCGGGTCTTGCCGTGCTAAACATGCCATACGCACTCATCGGAGTGGAAAAGTCGGGAAAGGCGTTGCGGATTAAGTGGTACGACCAGAACGGCAACAAGACAGAGACTGCCGACATCGCAGCCTCGAAAGTCTATCTGCGTATGACGGGCGACTTCGACAACTCTACGGGTACATTATTATATAGCCTCGACGGTAAGGATTTCAAGCAGATGGGCAGCGAGATACTCATGCCCTATCAGCTAAAGACGTTCCAAGGCGTACGCCTCTCGCTATTCGCCTACAACACTATTGGCAGAAATGGCGGTGTGGCGGCGTTCGACGACTGGCGTGTCGATGAGCCAATGGCTGACCGTTCAGCCAATCTGCCCTTAGGCAAGGTAATCCGCCTGTGTAACCTCAACGACGGTTCTTATGCCTTTGCCCACAAGCAGGGAATGCTCCACCATTGCGGAAAAGGTTCAAATGAGTATAACAGCGGCGCAAGTCAGTTCCGTGTCCACGACCGTGGCAAGGGACGCGTTGTGCTTGAGGCGATGAACGGAGCTGGTTTCCTCACCGTGGTAGGCGAAGGGCTCTCCGCCGACGTCCGTTTCCTGAAGAAGGAAACCGAGGGCTGCCTGATACTCTGGCAAGACATGCTCCGCTCGGAGTGCATGCTTCTCTCTCTCCACACCCAGCGCATGATAGGTCTTTATCCTGGCACCGGCGCTCCTTACGGAGCCGACGTGCGTGGTGCAGACCCCGACCGCCGAAACGGTCCCGTGTTCCGTTGGGAAATAGTGGAATGATTTTGTGTCAATACGACAAAATTGTGTCAAAATCGCAAATAATAACGGCTTCATCGAATATTCCCGGCTTTCGATGGCCGTTATTCTCATTTTTTGTTTACCTTTGCAGCAACATTGCGCTGAAGATTCTATATTCCATCGGTGCTTGTGAATTTTTTTATAGGAAAAAGTTGGAAGAATCAGTTTAGGTGTGATAATAATCCCTGTTTTGTTTGTCAAAACGGGGATTTTTATTATCTTTGCAGAAATTTTCAAATGAATATGACTACAAGCAAAAATAAGAAATCACAGCACCGTCAGATGCTGCTATGGACAGGAGCTCTCGTAGCGGGTGCTGCTGTCGGTATGGTGCACGTCGGATGGATTGACTCCGTCATGGAGTTTATAGCAAGTGTATATACCCGACTGTTCCAACTGTTGGCTGTACCCACCATCGTACTTGCCGTAATCACCACACTGTCAACACTCGGCGGACAGAAGGATTCGGGGCGTATCTTCCGCACAGCCCTTAAATACACTGTCCTCACCACGGTTTCAGCTGCCGCTGTGGGATTGCTGTTTTTTATCATTGTAGCTCCGGGCAATCTGCCTGTCGAACTGACCAAGGGGATGGGCGATGTCGGTGAATCCATAGGTGTCGCCGAGACGTCCTATAGCGAGCACTTCCTTTCTGTCGTGCCCAATAATATCGTGCGCCCCTTCCTCGAAGGCAATGTACTCTCGCTCATACTCATCGCCTTTGCCGTGGGCATGGCTTTGTCGAGGATGAAGCGCACCGAGGGTGTGGAGGCTGTGCTGAAGTTGCTTTTCGGCCTTCAGGAATTGCTGTTCCATCTTATTCATTGGCTTATATGGACGCTGCCCTTGGGCATTCTCGCCTTCTCGGCGCAACTGGCTTCGCAGATGACCGCGGGAGTGGCTGCCGATTCGCTCGGCAAGTATATCCTCGTCATCGTGGGTGGCAACTGCCTGCAGTTCTTTGTCGTCCTGCCTCTGTTCCTTCTTGCGCGCGGACTCAATCCGGTGCATGTCTTGTCGAAAATGATGCCGGCGGTGCTTATGGCGTTGTTCACCAAGAGTTCCGCCGCCACACTGCCAGTTACCATGGAGACTTCCGAGAAACGGCTTGGAGTCAGTCAGCGTGTTGCCCGTTTCGTGTTGCCCATCTGTACCACGGTCAATATGAACGGTTGCGCGGCGTTCATCCTCGTCACTTCGCTCTTCGTGATGCAGAACGGCGGGTTTCAGCTCACCCTTCCCGTCATGCTCCTGTGGCTCGTCATCTCTGTGGTGTCGGCGATAGGCAATGCCGGAGTGCCCATGGGCTGCTTCTTCCTCACCCTTTCGTTGATGTCGGGAATAGGAGCCCCAGTTGCCATCATGGGCATCATCCTTCCTGTCTATACCATCATCGACATGATAGAGACTGCCGAGAACGTATGGTCAGACTCCTGTGTTGCGGCAATGACCGATCGAGACATAAAGGTGAAGGGTAGTGACGTATGAAAAATGGAGTTGGGAATATGGAAATAGAACAAACGATGACTGTTGACTACGAGGACATCGCGTCGGTGTTCAGCTACGAGATGTTGAACCCGTATGCCATACGTACCGTTTTTCTTACGAGTCAGTGCTCGCAACCGTTGTCGCCGTGGCTGACCATGTCGGGGTTAAGTGTCAGAAACTCAATATTTTCGGCTTTCGCCTTCAGATAATTCGCGTGGCGGGCACATTCGCCGCTCTTCGTGCATGCCGACAAAGGGCATGTCGCGTTTTTACTGATAGTAATCATAAATATAAGTATATGTTGTTATTGATGATAGCTTATGCTGTTATTAATGATAACTTATGTTTCGCCGTCTGTCACCTTACGACAGTCTCGCAAGAGACGTTACGCTTAATCGACAGCAACGTCTCTTTTGCGGTAAGCCAACGAAACCAAAGACCGCATCTCCCATTTTGGAAGACGCTGCAAAATTACACACAAATTTTCTTCCTTCCAACTTTTCCCCTCGCCTTGTCCAGAAAGAAACGGGGTTAAGGGGGAAAAGCGGAGAGTCGCGGGGAAAACGGCGGGGAAAATTATAGGGATGGAGCTTTGTGCTATAAAACGTCGGAATTGTTTGGAGAAATGAAATAAAATGATTATCTTTGCCGCCGAATTGCATAATTATCCCTGTTATGGACAAGAAAACAGTGAAAGAAGAGGTAAAGCGAATACCTTATGGCATGATGAATTTCGTGGCTGTACGCGAGGACAACTGCTATTATGTCGATAAGACAAGGTATATTGAGAAAGTGGAAAAAGCCAATAAGTTCTTTTTCTTTATCCGCCCTCGCCGTTTCGGCAAGAGCCTCACCATGTCGATGCTGCGTCATTACTATGACATCAATCAGACGAACAAATTCGACAGTCTGTATGGCGACTTGTATATCGGCAAACATCCGACACCCGATCACAACAAATATCTCATATTGTATCTGAACTTTGCGGTAGTGAATGCCGGCCTGGGCAATTACCGCAGTGCACTGGATGCGATATGCAATACGGAGTTTAATTATTTTTGTGATGTATATGAGCAGTATTTGCCCAAAGGCATAAAAGAAGGAATGAACAAAAAGAATGGTTGCGTGGAACAACTTGACCATCTATACCGAGAAGCACGCAAGACTGATGCAAGAATATATCTCTTCATCGACGAGTATGATCATTTCACCAATCATATTCTCTCTGATGCCGCCCGTATTGATGAATACAAGAGCGAGACGCACGGAACAGGCTACCTGCGCACATTCTTCGATACCATTAAGACAGGCACAGATTCCTCTATCGAGCGTGTCTTCATAACAGGTGTCAGTCCTGTAACACTTGATGACCTTACCAGTGGTTTCAATATAGGCACAAACTACTCACTTGCATACGGTTTCAACGAAATGGTAGGATTCACCGAAGAAGAGGTGCGAGAGATGCTGACTTATTATTCGCGGCATTATGAGTTCAACCATACTGTGGATGAACTCATCGAGATAATGAAGCCGTATTATGACAACTATTGTTTCGCCTTAAAGGCATATGGCAAGACTACGATGTACAACTCCAATATGGTTCTCTCGTTCCTTTATAAATATATAGATGAGGGATGCGAGTTGCCTCAGCAGATGTTAGAGGAGAACATCCGTGTTGACTACAACAAACTGCGTATGCTCATCCGCAAGGACAAGGAGTTTGCCCACGATGCCTCAATCATACAGACATTGGTGTCAAAAGGATTTGTTACAGGCGAACTGAAGGAAGGATTCCCCGCAGAAGACATTGCCAACAACGACAACTTCCTTAGTCTGCTTTACTATTTCGGCATGGTGACCATCGGCGGCATTTATCGTGGAAAGCCCAAATTCGTCATTCCAAATGAAGTAGTGCGCGAACAGGTATATACATATCTTCTCGACAACTACCACGACAACCATCTCTACACTGACAAGGATAAGCTCAGCCTGTTGGAAGAGAACATGGCATACGATGGTGAGTTTAAGCCATTCTTCCAGTTTATAGCCGATAGTATATACACCTTTGCCTCTCAGCGCGACCGCCAGAAGGGCGAGTCGTTCGTGCATGGCTACACCCTTGCCCTTGCGAGTCTCTGTTGCTATTATCGTCCCATCTCCGAATTGGACAACCAGAATGGTTATGCCGACATATTCCTCCGTCCACGTTGCGAGATATACAAGGACATGGAACATTCATACATCATAGAGCTTAAGTATCTGAAGAGCAATGCTACAGAGGCAGAAGTGAAGGCTGCTGTTAAGCAAGCCGAGTCTCAAGTGTGCCGCTATGCCGATGCTGTAAATGTGAACGACAACATCGGGCATACTGCCCTCCACAAGGTGTATGTAGTATATAGAGGTGTGGAGATGGTGGCATGTGATGAAATAGATTATTTGCACCCAAAATCGAATATTTAAGTATGGCAGAATCAAATTTTGTTGACTACGTTAAGATATATTGCCGCTCGGGAAAGGGCGGAAAGGGCTCTATGCACTTGCGGCACGTGAAGTATAACCCTAACGGCGGACCTGACGGAGGCGACGGCGGAAAGGGTGGAAGCATCTATCTGAGAGGCAACCACAACTACTGGACGTTGCTCCATCTGAAATACGAGCGTCACATCTTTGCCGAACATGGCGGCAACGGCGGACGCGACAAGTGTCATGGCACCGACGGAAAGGACGTGTATATAGATGTGCCTTGCGGTACGGTGGTGTATAATGCCGAGACGGGAAAATATGTGTGCGACGTGGCTTATGACGGACAAGAGGTGCTGCTGCTCAAGGGCGGCAGGGGAGGACTGGGCAACTTCCAGTTCCGCACTGCCACCAACCAGGCTCCACGCTATGCACAACCGGGAGAGCCGATGCAGGAGATGACCATAATACTGGAGCTGAAGCTGCTTGCCGACGTGGGACTCGTGGGATTTCCCAATGCCGGAAAATCGACACTGCTCTCCGCCCTGTCGAGTGCAAGACCAAAGATTGCCAACTATCCGTTCACCACGCTTGAGCCTTCGCTCGGCATCGTGGGCTACCGCGACCATAAGTCGTTTGTGATGGCTGACATTCCCGGCATCATTGAGGGAGCGAGCGAGGGCAAGGGATTGGGACTGAGGTTTTTGCGTCACATAGAGCGTAACTCACTGCTGCTCTTTATGGTGCCTGGCGACACCGACGACATAAAGAAGGAATACGAGATACTGCTGAACGAGCTGCGCAACTTCAATCCCGACATGCTCGACAAGCACAGAGTGCTGGCAGTGACGAAGTGTGACCTGCTGGACGAGGAACTCATAGAGATGCTCAAGGAGACACTGCCTGACGACCTGCCTGTGGTGTTCATCTCGTCGGTTGCCAACATGGGACTTACGGAACTGAAGGACTTGCTGTGGAAGGAACTGAACAGCGAGAGCAACAAGCTGCAGGCCATTACGCAGGAGGACGTGATAGTGCATCGCGACAAGGACATGACCAGATTTGCAGCCGAAATGGAGGCTGAAGGCGAGGACGAGGACATCGAATACGTGGATGTTGAGGATATTGACGAACTCGACGACTTTGAGTACGAAGAAGAAGAAAATGAAGAGTGAAGAATGAAGAATGAAGAATTCGTACCACAGTTACATTATTATAATAAGGGCGAGGTGGTGATGTTTTCCACTACGCGTCATGGAGGAGTAAGTCAGGGGGAATATGCGTCGTTCAATATCAACGAGTATAGTGGCGACGCTCAGGAAGCGATTGCTGCCAACCGAAAGGCGTTGTGCAAAGAACTTGGAATAGACGAGGCACATCTCGTCATGCCCCACCAGACTCACGGAGTGGAGGTGAGGCAGATTGCCGCTGATTTCGTCGCCCTGCCTGATAACATCAGACGGATGATTCTTGAGGGCGTGGATGCGGTGATGACCAACGAAAGCGGCATCTGCATCGGAGTGTCAACAGCCGACTGCATACCTATATTAATATACGACAAGGAGCACCATGCCGCATGCGCTGTGCATGCAGGATGGCGTGGCACGGTGGCACGAATAGTGGAAAAGGCGGTGAAGGCAATGGCTCTTGCCTATAAGACAGTGCCGCAGGACTTGCAGTGCGTGATAGGTCCCGGAATATCGTTCGACGCCTTTGAAGTGGGCATGGAAGTGTACGACCAGTTCCGGCAGGCAGGCTTCGAGATGGTCTCGGGATTCGTTCGGGGCAAGTGGCACATCGACCTTAAGGAATGTAACCGCCAACAGCTCGTGGCACTTGGCGTGAAACAGGAGGCAATAACCGTGAGCCCGAAATGCACCTACAACGAAAATGCCGACTTCTTCTCCGCAAGAAAACAAGGAATAAACAGTGGCAGGATTTTTACCGGGGTAATGTTATGAAAATACGACACCTATTATATATATGTATGGTGCTTACGCTGCTTACCTCGGCAGTGAAAGACGGGTTTACACCAGCGGAACGACAGCAAATAAGCATCGAGACGCCGGGGCTGTTTGAGCGGTCGCAGGCGTTCACCATCGACTTCGGCGGCTATCGAAGTGGCGACTATTCCTTCCCGCTGCCTGTGGGAAAGGCTGTGGTGAAAGAAAACGAACTGGAGATAACGACCAACAAGGGCGACGCGGTGAAGGCGATGTTTGAGGGAACGGTACGCCTGTCGCGCCACATCTCAGGGCACGGCAACGTCATAGTGGTGCGCCACGACAATGGCTTGGAAACCGTTTATGCCCGCAATGCCGAAAACCTCGTGAAGGTGGGCGACAAGGT
>JALFCG010000175.1 GCA_022771265.1 Prevotella sp. | reverse complement strand
TGCCAGCATCAGCAATCCAATGATTGAGTTCTTTTTCATGTTTTTCGTGTTTTATTTTTGTTACATGCCGCAAAGGTACATCTTTTTCTCCATAGTAGCAAGTATTTCCCCGTTTTTTTTCGCGCAGCGCACACCGAGTTAAACCTTACGGCGATGGGCATACGCATTATTCTGTCCCTACAGCGGACGACATCATTCTTCATTTTCTTTTACACGCTGCTAAGCTACAATACTCACCCCCCTTAACTTCTTAGAGTTGAGCAAAGAACTTCACACCATTTCGGGGCATTACCTATGCCTCGGCCCGGTGATAAGTTATGACGGGCGACGGTCGTAGGTTAAGCCTCTGAGAGGAAGTGGATGGGGGAGCAAAGCGTAACTCGTAACAGTGTAACTCGTAATTTTCATTCGATTTCCACCCTCCCCTTCTTCTTCCACAGCTTAGCTTACGCTCTATTAGTATAATACTCATTATTTATATATATTATAATATATATAAATAATAGGATTCAACACCCTATGTTTTCACCGTTCACTACTCCTCAGAAGCAAAAAGGGAGATGTAACTGAAAATTGCGAGTTACACTGTTACGAGTTACGCTTTCGAGGAGAAACCGGCGGCCAAAGCGAGCGATAACTCCCTGTTTCCCAAGATATTGAGAACTTCCGAAACTTAAATATGATACTATTGAATTGCCAATTCTTTAGATTACTCATCTTTCAGAAGTAAGGAAGTTAAGGAGAAGTGGAATATTGAAATAATGAAAAAAATAATGGGTTGGAAGACGGAAATATAGAAAAAAAATGCTATATTTGCACCCAAAAACATGGATACGCTGAAAGAAAAGACGGCAAAGGGACTGTTCTGGGGTGCAATGAACAGTGGCACGATGCAGGTGCTGAACCTTGTGTTCGGCATCTTCCTCGCTCGTATGCTCTCGCCTCACGACTATGGAGTCGTGGGCGTGCTGACCATATTTACGCTCATAGCAGGCAACCTACAGAGCAGCGGTTTCACACAGGGTTTGACGAACATGAAGCAACCGACTGCCAACGACTACAACTCGGTATTCTGGTTTAACATCATCACCGGCGCAATATGTTATGTGGTGTTGTATTTCTCGGCTCCGTTGATTGCCTTGTTTTTCCACACGCCGGAACTGACGCGCCTGTCACGCTTCGTGTTTCTCGGATTCCTTATTTCCGCTTTCGGCATCACCCGCAATGCCATCATGTTCAAGCGGATTATGGCTCGCGAACGCACCATAACCGGTATGACAGCCTTGCTCGCGTCAGGCACAGTAGGCCTGTTGCTTGCCTTTCATGGTTACGCGTATTGGAGTCTTGCATGGCAGACGGTGACATTCTCCCTCGTTCAGAACGTCTGCCGCTACTACTTTACGAAGCGCTACTGGCGACCTTCGCTGACCATCGACTTCACTCCGGTGAAATCGATGTTTCCCTTTAGTGTCAAGATATTGATAACCTCTATCATCAATACCGTCAACAACAATATCCTTACCTTCATCTTCGGCAATCTATTCCCGATGAAGGATGTCGGTAATTTCAGCCAAGCCTCAAAATGGAACACGATGGCGTCAACCACCATCTCTGGCACGATAGAACAAGTGGCGCAACCGGTGCTTGCCCAAATCAACGACGACCCCGAACGCGAGAGGCGAGTGTTCCGCAAGATGCTACGCTTCACCGCCTTCCTTGCCTTTCCTGCCTTGTTCGGCATGGCTCTCGTGGCACGCGAGTTTATTCTTGTGACGATATCGGAGAAATGGATTGACAGTGTGCCTTTGCTACAGATTCTTTGCATCGGCGGTGCGTTTCTCACGTTCTATACGCTCTATCAGCACCTTGTCATTGCATCAGGACGTTCCGGTATATACATGTGGTGCAATATTGGACAAATAGTAATACAGATTTCGTTGATTTTGCTATTCCATGGCTTTGGAATACAGACGATGGTGATTGTTTACACTGTTTTCACCATCCTATGGCTTGTGGTGTGGCAGATTAACGCGAAGAGGCTCATTGGTGTGACTTTCGCCGACGTATTTGCCGACACCGTGCCTTTCATGCTTTCGGCAGCCGTTGTCATGGCGACAACCTATTTCCTTACGGCATCCGTAGAAAGTCCCTGTGTTCTGCTCCCTTTGAGAATCGTTGTCGCGGCAGTTCTCTATTTCGTCGTTATGAAGGTGGCGAAAGTAAAGATTCTCGAAGAGTGTATAGGTTTTATAAAGAAGAAGGGGCGTTAGCTTTTTCTACGTGTTACGGCCAGTGCTCTTAAGCATGTCGTTTTCTTTTTTCAGTTGGTCGAGTTCTTCCTGTAGTCTGGCGATTTCGTCTTTCTGATTGGTTCTGTATCCGAGCCTGGCAGCAGTCATTCGTTCCTTTATACCTCCCTCGGTAACGAATTCCTCTTCCAGTTTGTTTTGGTAGGTTGTCATCATCTTGTCAATCATGTGGCAAAGGGTGAGTCCTACGTTAGCCATTTCCTCGTCGTTCCATTTGTTGACGAGGCTTTCATATTCCTCCCATTTGTTGTGTTTCCTGCAGAATTGGAGCAGTCCGTCGTATCTGGGATGCCCCGGTGTCCATTTTGCGAGTTGATGTGCAGTGAGGTAGTCCTCAAAATCCTCACGTGCCTCCTTTATGCTTGACCGTGCCACATTAAGCAACTTCACCTCCAGTTCCATTGAGGTGACCCCGTCGGCAGATCCTTCCACTATGTTTTGTTTTCCAGACCTTGCGGCTTGTATGAGCTGGTCGCGCGTGCGGTCGTTGTTGGCATAGTATCTGTGGGCAAAGATAAACGACAGTTGGTAGAGGGTGACTGACTTCTGGTAGAAATAGAGGTCTTCCCATTTTGCCTGTTTGCGAAGGAAGGTGTGCTTTTTTTCCATTGTTGTTGCTTTTTAAAGGTTATACTTTTTTGTTTTTTTCTAGACTTTCTAGATTTTCTAGATTTTCTAGTTTCTCTAGACTTTCTAGTTTCTCTAGATTTTCTTGAGATTCTATTCTAGATATATCTTCTCGTAGGCCTTTTGCATCTTCTCTATTGAGAAATGTTGGCGGGCAAAGGTTTGTGACTTGGTTGCGAGATCGTTTCTCCGGCAGGTGGGAATGAAATCACGGAAAAGTTGGAGGTAGGACGACTTGTCGTTATTCGACACTTTCAAAGGCCAGTCGGAAGGCAAGGTCTCCTCAAGACCACGACAGGAGTTGATGATGTTGGGAAGTGAAGCCATCGACGCTTCTATGGCAACTATGCTCAACCCCTCAAATTCTGACGGCATGAACATATAGTCGAAAGAGGCAAGATAGGAGGAGAGTCCGAATAACGGAGGATTGATGCTAACATTAGCCTGCGCGCCTATTTCCTGCCGCAACATCTCACCTAAACTGCCATCGCCAAAGATATGGAAATGATAGCGGCTGTCGTCGGCCAAGGCACTGACAACACCAATGAGTGTGTCTATTCCCTTCTGCTTCTCAAAGCGTCCTGCAAACACCACATTTATCTTACCTTCCACCAAACGTTCATATCGCTGTTGGCGGACTTCATCAACGCCATTGTAAATGATTGGAACATCAACGCCAAAACGTTCTAGATAAGAACGTCGGACCGACTCCGATATTGCGACGTTTGACTTATGGCTAATGAAAAAACGCTCACAGGCATTGCCTATTCGCGCTTGTCCCGTCCAAAGACAGTTATTATGAATGGTTCTCACGACCTTACAACGCTTGGCAATCCAGGGAAACGACCTCATCGCCAACACGACACCCATATCGGGAGCCTCCGTGTGACAATGAACCACGTCGGGACGCCAACGCAAGAAAATGAACAGAAACCTTATGGGGAACACCAATGCCGCAAGTCGTTCAAACACGAAATGCCACCTCACGTCAGGCATCCACGAACGGTGGCAAACGATTGCCGCCTGCCGCATATTATTTATGAAGCGACATGAAAACTCCGACTTTCCCCGCATCATCTCCACGACATGGCTCTCGACACCTTCCGCACGTGACCTCGCGATGTTTGCAGCCACCTGCTCTGCCCCACCCAATTCAAAATGGGAGATGACATGAAGCACTCTTATCTGTCTCATATATTAAGTATTTACTCGTTTTTTGTGGCAAAAATACAAATAAAAAACCATTCGACCAAACATTCCCCCCTATTTATGCAAATAAACTGAGTTCAATCACCTATTAGTTAAATTAAACAAAAAAAAACGAGGCTTTGAATATTTATTGCAGAATATGTCATATATTTGTAACTTGCTAAGAGATTAACCCATTTCTTTTCAAGTGATATTATGGTTTCATTATTGGTTCCTGTATATGGAGTTGAAAAGTACATTAGAAAATGTGCTGTCACATTGTTTGAACAAACCTACAAAGACATTGAATATGTTTTTGTGGACGACTGTACCCTTGACAACAGCATAGGGGTTTTAAAGGATGTACTAAAGAATTATCCGGAAAGAAATAATGTCAAAATCATAAGGCACGATAGGAACAGAGGATTGGCGGCAGCAAGGAAAACGGCATTACTGGCAGCTACTGGCGACTACGTCATTCACGTGGACAGCGACGACTGGGTGAGCGTGGACATGGTTGCCAAATTGGTTGAACAAGCAAGGAAAAGCAATGCCGACTTGGTTGACTGCAATTATTATCATACAAATAATGGCAGTGCCGTGAAGTCGTTCAAGCATTACGAAGGAAGCACGGAAACTTACATTAAACTGATGGTCAGTTCAACGGTGCTTGTCGACAACAGAATATGGGGAAGACTGATGAGAAGAAGCTTACTGATTGATAATGACATAATTCATCAGGAAGGAGTGGATTATGCCGAGGATTTTTCGGTAGTACCACAGATATTGTATTTTGCCAAACGAGCGGCTGTTGACGACTTCCTGTATTATTACAGGTTGGACAACACCAACAGCTACACCCACTCTGTCAGCGAGAAAAACCTTGAATCACTGATGAAGGCACATGCTATGGTATATGATTTTTTCCGCTCAAAAAAAGATTTTCATTTATACGAAAGAGACTTGGCGTTCGGCATAGAGAACGTTTTCAGGACGGCAGTACTCAACAAGAAAGAACCGTCGATATTATTGAAATACCTTCCCGGCGACTACGACAACAAGATATTCCGTACTTACCGGAGATTACTGTTTTCAAAATGTATGGCAGCCCGATTTCTCGGCATGACCTTTTACAAGTTTTACAAGGCGACAAGATACAGAGCATTATTTCTGTTCAGATGAAAAAAACAGGCGATCGATGAATGTTCACCGGTCGCCTGTCGTCTTGATATTGATTATTGTGTTAGTGTTGTTGTCACCTACTTGTTATTTTTTCTTTCAATATATTCCTCATATTCGGCAATCTCACGCTCGCCGACATGGGCAAGCCCGTAGTGCTCGTCGTGCTGACTGTAGTCAAGACCTACGCGCTCGCTATACTGCGACACTCGCATCGGGATGAACTTGTCGATGAGCCAGTAGCCGAAATAGCTAACCACGAATGTGTAAACGATGACGATAGCCACGGCAAGAAGATGATAAAGGAATACGATGAACCCTTCCGGTGTGCCGGCTATCAGTCCTTCCTGGATAAAGATGCCAGTAAGCACAGTACCGAAGATACCACCCGTGCCATGGGTCGGGAACACGTCGAGCGCATCGTCAATGCGCGACTGGCTGCGCCAATAAACCGCACAGTTGCAAATGAGAGTTATGACGAAGGAGATGAAAATGCTCTGACCTACCGTGACATAACCTGCAGAAGGAGTTATGGCGACCAAGCCGACCACACAACCAACAGCAGCTCCCATAGCTGAAGGCTTGCGGCCACGAAGGCAGTCGAAGAATATCCACGTCATCATGGCAGTAGCAGAAGCGGTATTGGTGTTGAGGAATGCCTTGACGGCCACACCGTCGGCATGAAGGGAGCTGCCTGCATTGAAACCGAACCATCCCAACCAGAGCATTGCCGCTCCAAGAAGTACAAACGGGATGTTGGCTGGTTCCGACTTGCGGGTGAACGACTTCCTTCTGCCAAGGAAGATGGCACCGGCAAGGGCTGCCACTCCTGAAGAGGCATGGACAACGATGCCACCGGCGAAATCGACAACTCCCCACTTCAGGAACAGTCCGTCGGGATGCCATGTCATGTGGGCAAGGGGGCAATAGATTACCACGAAGAAGAAAATCATGAAGAACATATAGCCCGAAAAGCGCACACGCTCGGCAAACGAACCAGTGATGAGCGACGGAGTGATGATTGCGAACTTCATCTGGAACAGGGCATAGAGAGCCAACGGTATGGTGGCTCCACCAAGTATCTTTCCAGTCGGTGTGGTATATACGTCACCACCCACATTGTTGAACATAAGGAATGTCGTCGGGTCGCCGATAACTCCTCCAATGTCGTCGCCAAAGCAAAGGGAGAACCCGAACACTACCCAAAGCACCGAAATGATACCCATGGCGATAAAACTCTGAAGCATGGTGGAGATGACGTTCTTTGCTCCTACCATACCACCATAGAAGAATGACAAACCCGGCGTCATCATCAGCACAAATATCGTGGCGGTTATCAACCATGCCACGTCAGCGGCATCAATCTTTGAAAAGTCGCACTCGAACGATGGTTCGGGCGAAAACAGTCCTGCAATGGCTATGACAACCATTGCAGTCATCAGTATTATCCAGCGTTTTTTCATAAAGAACAGTACAATCTATAATTTTTTAATAATCATTATTCTTTCACGTATGCCTCATCATGCACTCCCGCAACGGCACGTCCGCTCGGGTCGTTAAGGTTTTTGAATGACTCATCCCACGCCAAGGCCTCGGCTGTTGAGCAAGCGACAGAAGGTACGCTTGGAACCGTCATTGCTGCGGAATCGCTTGGAAAATGCTCGGCAAAGATGGAACGGTAGTAGTATTCCTCTTTGTTGCGCGGCGGGTTGATGGGGAATCGCTCGGCAGCATGAGCCATCTGTTCGTCGCTCACTTGGTCGGCGGTAATCTGCTTCAAGGTGTCAATCCACGAGTATCCCACACCGTCGGAGAACTGCTCTTTCTGACGCCAAGCCACTGCTTCAGGAAGCATGTCGGCAAAAGCCTCACGGACGATTTTCTTCTCAATGGTCTTGCCGGGGCACATCTTAGCTTCAGGATTGGTGCGCATGGCAACATCGAGAAATTCCTTGTCGAGGAACGGCACACGTCCTTCCACGCCCCAGGCTGAAAGACTCTTGTTGGCACGCAGACAGTCGTAGAGGTAGAGTTTTGAAAGTTTTCTCACTGTCTCCTCATGGAACGCCTTAGCGTCGGGAGCCTTGTGGAAATAGAGATAACCACCGAACACCTCGTCAGCTCCCTCGCCAGAAAGGACCATCTTGATGCCCATCGACTTGATGACACGGGCAAGCAGATACATAGGAGTTGATGCCCTTACGGTCGTCACGTCGTAGGTCTCAATGAAATAAATCACATCGCGGATGGCATCGAGTCCTTCCTGAATGGTGTAGTTTATCTCGTGGTGGACCGTGCCGATATGGTCAGCCACCAACTTTGCCTTGGCAAGGTCAGGCGCGCCCTTTAGTCCCACTGCAAACGAGTGAAGACGTGGCCACCAAGCCTTCGTCGTCGAGTCATCCTCGATGCGGCGCTCGGAGAACTTCTCAGCCACGGCACTGATAACTGATGAGTCGAGACCTCCGGACAGCAACACTCCGTAAGGTACATCGCTCATCAGCTGGCGCTTGACGGCGCCTTCAAGTGCGTCATGGATATCCTGAACACTCGCGCCATTGTCCTTGACCGCATCATAGTGCATCCAGTCGCGGGTGTAATAGCGCGTCATCTTTCCTTCGCGACTCGAATAGTAGTGTCCCGGAAGGAACACCTCATACCGGTCGCAGTTACCTTCGAGGGCTTTCATTTCGCTTGCGACGTAGACTTTTCCGTCATTGTCGTAACCTATATATAGAGGTATCACGCCAATGGGGTCACGCGCGATGAGGAACTCATCCTTCTCTGCGTCATAGAGGGCAAAGGCGAAGATACCGCTTAAGTCTTCCAAAAAGTCAATACCTTTTTCGCGGTACAGGGCGAGAATAACCTCACAGTCGCTGCCAGTCTGGAACTGGTACTTGTCGGCATACTGCCGGCGTATGTCCTGATGGTTGTAAATCTCGCCGTTGACAGCCAATATTTGTTTCATGTCGGGGCTGAACAGTGGCTGTTTGCCTGATTCAGGATCGACAATCGACAGACGCTCATGGCACAAGATAGCAGAACCTCCGTTGTAGATACCGCTCCAGTCAGGACCACGGTGACGGATTTTCTGACTCATACGCAACGCTTTCTGTCGCAGTTCAGGAGTTTGCTCCTGGATGTTGAAAATTGCTACAATTCCACACATAGTTATTATTTCTTTTTATTGTTTGACGTTTGCTGATTATTTATGAAGAAAGAAGAGTGAAGAATGGGCTGGAATTCTTCACTCTTCATTCTTCATTTACTTAGTTATAGCAGCTCTCTCCATGCTCATAGATGTCGAGACCTTCTTCCTCGATTCTCTTATCTACTCTCAATCCTGCAATCTTCTTAATGCTGAAGAACAGTACCACACCGGCTACTGCAGCCCACGCGTCGATGGCGAGTACTCCAAGGCACTGAGCTCCGAAGAAACCCCAGCCGCCACCATAGAGGGCACCGCCGTCGAGGGCGAACAGACCGGTCATCAAAGTACCAAGAATACCACACACACCGTGAACAGAGCTTGCGCCGACAGGATCGTCAATGTGGAGCTTGGTATCGATGAACTCAATGGAGAACACCAATACTATACCAGCCACGAGACCGATGATGGCTGCGCCGAGAGGGCTTACAAGGTCGCAACCTGCCGTGATGGCAACCAAACCGGCAAGCACACCGTTGAGGGTGAGTGAAAATGACGGTTTTCCATACTTAATCCAAGAGGTGAACATCGTACCTATACCACCTGCAGCCGCTGCAAGATTGGTGGTAAGGAACACATGTGAAATGGCTATACGGTTAACCTCACCTGATGCGGCAAGCTGAGAACCGGGGTTGAAACCGAACCATCCAAACCAAAGGATGAACACGCCCAAGGCAGCTGCCATAAGATTGTGACCAGGGATAGCGCGGCTCTTGCCGTCCTCACCATATTTACCGACACGAGGTCCAAGGGCTATGGCTCCAACAAGCGCGAGCACACCACCTACAGAGTGAACGATGGCAGAACCGGCAAAGTCGTGGAACGTAGCTCCAAAGGTCGTCATCATGAACGAAGTCTCATCGCCGTTCATAAGCCATCCACCACCCCATGTCCAGTGACCTGAGATAGGATAGATGAGCAATGAGATGAACACCGAGTAGATGCAATACATCGAGAACTTTGTGCGCTCAGCCATGGCACCGGAAACGATGGTAGCTGCCGTTGCGCAGAACACCGTTTGGAAAATCAGGAATCCCTCAACAGGCAGGTCACTCTCGTAGAAGGAGAAGTCACCAAAATGAGGTGCTCCGATGAAACCCTCGCCATTGCTTCCAAACATAAAGCCGAAGCCAATAAGCCAGAACAATATCGAACCGAAGCAGAAATCGACGAAGTTCTTGAACAGAATGTTCGCCGTGTTCTTGCTACGGGTAAAACCAGCCTCACACAAAGCGAATCCCGGCTGCATGAAGAATACCAGCATTGCTGCAAGCAGCATCCATACGGTATCTACAGAAAGTGACAAGTCTGCCACAGGGTCTGTTGCTAAAAATATGTTTGTCATAATCGTGTTCTTTTTTTATTATTTGTGTTGTTATTATCCCTTTTGCCTTTTCTTTCGGTTGTTTTCGTCAATCCGCATCATTCTTATTTCTCTTGTTCGGCATTGTAGAGAGCAATATCTCCGCGTTCAGCAGTACGAATGCGTATAGCATCCTCTATAGGAATGACAAATATTCGTCCATCACCCACCTCACCGGTGTGAGCAGCCTGCTGGATAGCAGCAACAGTCTTTTCAACGTTCTTGTCACGAACCACTACATTAATCAATACGCGCTCGATACAGCTTGTGTCATACATCACGCCACGGTAGATTCTCGCCTGGCGCATCTTACCTTCTCCTCTGACATCATAATAAGAAAACCATTCGATGTCGGCTGCGAGCAATGCTTCCTTTACATCCTCGAATTTTGTCTTACGGATGATAGCTTCAATCTTTTTCATGTTATCTCTCCTTAATAATTAATTTATTTACTGACATTTTGTTATCTTTCGGGTGCAAATTTACTACTTTTTGTCAGTTCCAGCAAGTTATTTTCGACAAAACGACATATAAATTATTATTTCCTTAACATCCCAACATTTCAAAGGGGTCTATGCTTATAATTTGTTTGTCAAAAGTGTCATTTAGTGACAAATTGATAGTAATTTAATTTTTCTTAGAGGAATAGCCCCAAAAACCCTTGTTTTATCTGACATTTTGTTGTAACTTTGCAGCAGAATTAGAACAAATGTATAATAACACAATAAAATAGACAGCAAAATGGCAACCACAATAAAGTTCTCAAAGATGCACGGTGCAGGAAACGATTATATATATGTTAATACATTATTATATAATATACCCGACCCTTCAAAAGCCTCTATCGTCTGGAGTGCGCCACACACTGGCATAGGAAGCGACGGCCTGGTATTGATAGGCGAGGCAAAGCTGCCGGAGGCCGACTTCTCGATGAGAATATTCAACGCTGACGGTTCGGAAGCAATGATGTGCGGAAACGCGTCGCGGTGCATTGGGAAATATCTTTTTGAGAAAGGGATGACCAAGAAAACAGAGATAAGGCTGTTGACGCTGTCAGGAATAAAAGTTCTGAAGCTGACGCTTGACAAGGACAACAGAAAAGTGGATAGCGTGACGGTTGACATGCTCAAACCCATACTTGCAAACAAGGCGCAGATGGCAAGCGAAGACGGAACGATGACCGACGGGCTTGTCGATGTGATTGAAAAGGAATTCAGAGGGACATTCGTATCTATGGGCAATCCCCATTTCGTCATCTTCGTTGACGACATTGAGACAATTGACATAGCCCGCTACGGCAAGGCATTGGAACATGACTCTCTCTTCCCACAGCGTTGCAACATTGAATTCGCACAGGTCATGAGCAACGGGAAGATAAGGACCCGAGTGTGGGAACGGGGAAGCGGAATAACGATGGCATGCGGAACAGGAGCTTGCGCCACGGCAGTAGCAGCTGCCATAACAGGACGGGCCTCAAGGACAAGCGACATCGTGATGGACGGAGGAACATTGCACATCGAATGGAACGAAAGCGACAACCACGTCTATCTTAGCGGCCCGTCGGCATTCGCTTTTGAGGGGGAAGTCGAACTTCCCGAATGAAAAAAACGGCAAAACTTCAACAATCAATAAAAAAGAGATTTCAAATATTATGGCATTAGTAAACGAACATTTCCTTAAGCTGCCGAACAACTACTTGTTCGCAGACATTGCAAAAAAAGTGAACGCCTTTAAGGTTTCACATCCCAAGGCAAGCGTCATAAGCCTTGGTATAGGCGACGTGACACAACCCCTCTGCCCTGCAGTCATCGAGGCGATGCACAAAGCCGTTGACGAGATGGCGAGCAAGGACACTTTCAGAGGCTACGGACCGGAACAGGGCTACGCTTTTCTTCGTGAGGCAATAGTAAAGAACGACTTTCTCCCAAGAGGCATCCATCTTGACCCGAGTGAGATTTTCATCAACGATGGCGCCAAGAGCGATACAGGTAATATTCAGGAACTCGTGCGTTGGGACAACAGTATCGGTGTTACCGACCCTATCTATCCTGTATATATCGACTCAAACGTGATGATAGGAAGAGCAGGTGTGGTAGAGGACGGGAAATGGAGCAACGTGGTTTACATGCCATGCTCGGCAGAGAACAACTTCACTCCACAATTGCCTGACAAACGTGTGGATATCATCTACCTCTGCTATCCGAACAACCCGACTGGCACAGTAATCACGAAAGACGAGCTTCGCAAGTGGGTCAACTACGCAATAAAGAACGACACGCTCATTTTCTATGACGCAGCCTACGAAGCATACATCCAAGACCCTGACATCCCTCATTCGATATACGAAATCAAGGGTGCAAGAAAGGTAGCCGTCGAATTCCACAGCTATTCCAAGACAGCTGGTTTTACCGGAATACGTTGCGGATACACTGTAGTTCCGAAAGATTTGACCGCAGCCACACTAAAGGGTGAGCGCATAGAACTAAATCATCTGTGGAACAGACGCCAATGTACGAAATTCAACGGCACGAGCTATATCAGCCAACGCGCAGCCGAAGCGATATACAGTCCGGAAGGCAAAGAGCAGGTGAAGGCGACGATAGACTACTACATGACCAACGCTAAGATAATGTACCAGACGCTCACCGACCTTGGCCTTGAGGTTTATGGCGGTAGAAATGCACCATACCTGTGGGTTAAGACACCTGACGAGATGGGGAGTTGGAAGTTCTTCGAGCAGATGCTATACGAGGCTCACGTGGTCTGCACGCCAGGTGTCGGCTTCGGTCCTGCGGGAGAAGGCTACATCCGCCTCACAGCATTCGGCGAGCGCGAGGACTGCCTCGAGGCAATGGAAAGGCTTAAGAAGTGGCTCAAGTAGATACTCTACAAAATCTAGAAAGTCTAGAAAGACTAGAAAGACTAGAAAATCAATAAAGAAAGCACAAGCACAACAATAAAAAACAGAAAGGAAAAACTTATGAAGAACTTAAAAAGATTGGGCTTCGCAGCCATCATGATGATGGCAGGAGCAACAGTGATGACAGCACAGGACAAGGTAGAAACAACAATTTGTGCAGACGTGGTCAACCAGTACATCTGGCGTGGAACAAAATGTGGAGAAGCGAGCATCCAGCCTACATTAGGCTTGGGATACAAAGGACTTTCTCTTACAGTATGGGGAAGCACCGAGATTTCCAACTGGGGTGGCGCAAAGGAGTTTGACTTTACCCTTGGATACTCAACCGGCGGGTTCAATATCGGCATTACAGACTACTGGTTCGACGGTGGCGACACAAAATACTTCAAGTATGACGCCCACTCCACTGCACACATCTTCGAGGCAAACATCGGCTACGACTTCGGTCCGCTTGCCATCCAGTGGTTCACCAACTTCGCAGGTGCCGACTACAAAGGCGACGGTGATCGTGCCTATTCTTCATACGTGGAACTAAGCGCACCTTTCAAACTTGGAGGCCTCAACTGGAACGCAGCTGTCGGTGCAGTTCCATTTGAAGACGCAGGAGTGTATGGAGCATGCGACAAGTTCTCCATCACCAATATCACCCTTAAAGCGACAAAGGAAGTAAAGATTACCGATTCATTCTCGCTTCCGGTATTCGCCCAGGTCACAGGCAACCCGCATGACCAGAAAGCATATTTCGTATGCGGTTTCACTTTGATTCCTTAAGAGAGAAATAGTATCAACAATAAAAACTTTAAAACAATGGCAAATTTAAGATTTCAGGTTGTAGAAGAGGCTTTCAAGAAGAAGGCACTCGCCGTAGAGGCTCCATCAGAACGCCCTTACGAGTATTTTGGCAAATATGTCTTCAATCGTGAGAAGATGTACAAATATCTGCCGAAGAACGTATATGAGAAGCTTATCGATGTCATCGACAACGGTTCACGTCTCGACCGTAGCATTGCTGACGCAGTGGCTGCAGGAATGAAGCAGTGGGCTGTTGAGAATGGAGTGACACACTACACACACTGGTTCCAGCCTCTTACCGAAGGAACAGCTGAAAAGCACGACTCTTTCATCGAGCACGACTTCAAAGGCGGTATGGTTGAGGAATTCTCAGGAAAGTTGCTCGTACAGCAGGAGCCGGACGCATCGTCATTCCCTTCCGGAGGTATTCGTAACACCTTCGAGGCCCGCGGTTATTCAGCTTGGGATCCGACATCTCCAGTGTTCATCATGGACGACACTTTGTGTATTCCAACCATCTTCATCTCTTACACAGGAGAAGCCCTTGACTACAAGGCACCTCTGCTTCGCACTCTCCATGCCGTTAACGTGGCAGCCACCGACGTGTGCAAATTCTTCTATAACGACGTGAAGAAAGTTCAGAGCAACCTCGGATGGGAGCAGGAATACTTCCTCGTTGATGAAGGTTTGTATTCAACACGTCCCGACCTCCTGCTCACCGGCCGCACACTGATGGGTCACGATTCTGCAAAGAACCAGCAGATGGAAGACCACTATTTCGGTACTATTCCTGATCGTGTACAGGCTTTCATGAAAGACCTTGAAATACGTGCCCTTGAGCTTGGCATCCCTTGCAAGACACGTCACAACGAGGTGGCTCCTAACCAGTTTGAGGTAGCTCCAATATTCGAAGAGACAAACCTTGCCGTTGACCACAACATGTTGCTTATGCTCCTGATGAAGAAGGTGGCACGCAAGCACGGTTTCCGCGCCCTGCTTCACGAGAAGCCATTCGCAGGCATCAACGGTTCAGGAAAGCACAACAACTGGAGTCTTTCCACCGACACAGGCGTACTGCTTCACGCACCCGGCAAGACACCAGAGGACAACCTCCGCTTCGTGACCTTCATCGTTGAGACCCTCATGGGCGTTTACAACCACAACGGACTGCTCAAGGCCTCTATCATGAGCGCAACAAATGCTCATCGTCTTGGTGCCAACGAGGCTCCTCCAGCAATCATCTCCTCATTCCTTGGCAAACAGCTCACCGAACTGCTTGACAAGATAGAGACCAGCGACACCGACGACCTCTTCTCCATTGCAGGCAAGCAGGGCATGACGATGGACATTCCTGAAATTCCAGACTTGCTCATCGACAATACCGACCGCAACCGCACCTCTCCATTCGCTTTCACCGGTAACCGCTTTGAGTTCCGTGCCGTAGGTTCTGAGGCTAACTGTGCATCGGCCATGACAGCACTGAACGCAGCCGTGGCAGAGGCTCTTGTAAACTTCAAGAAGCGTGTTGACGCAGCTATCGCCACTGGCAAGGACAAGCATAAGGCTATTGTCGACATACTGCGTGAAGATATCAAGACCTGCAAGCCTATCCGCTTCGACGGTAACGGTTATAGCGACGAGTGGGTTGTAGAAGCAACAAAACGCGGTCTCGACGTTGAGAAGAGCTGCCCTGTAATATTCGAGCGTTATCTCGACGATTCTAGCGTGAAGATGTTCGAAAGCCTCGGTATCATGTCGAAGAAAGAGCTTGAGGCACGCAACGAAGTGAAGTGGGAGACTTACACCAAGAAGATTCAGATTGAGGCACGTGTCATGGGCGACCTCTCCATGAACCACATCATCCCGATAGCCACCCACTACCAGTCAATGCTTGTGAAGAACGTGCTCAACATGCGCAGCATCTTCATTGCAGAAAAGGCCGACAAGCTCTCCGAGCGCAACTTAAAGCTCATCGAGGAGATAGCAGACCGCACACAGACTATTGAACGTGGTGTTGAGGAACTGATTAACGCCCGCAAGGTAGCTAACAAGATTGAGAGTGAACACGACAAGGCAATCGCCTACCACGACACTGTAGCTCCGAAGATGGAGGAAATACGTTATCAGATTGACAAGCTCGAGCTTATCGTCGAGGATGACCTTTGGACTCTACCGAAGTATCGTGAACTGTTGTTCATCAGATAATTTATTAGTTGACAAGTTGACGAGTCAACTAAAAAGGGCACACGCAGACAATCTATTTCTTTTTTTGGTTGTTTGAAGTTTGCGACGGAGGATGGCTGGGAAGCTGTCCTCCGTTTAATTATTACTTTTCCAATGTGACGGTTATTCTTCCAACGAAAGCCCCGTGTTTTCCGTTCTGGTCTACAGGCACGCCTTCTCCATCAACATTCTTCACCCATTCCATTTTTTTCATATAGGTGTGGGAATGTCCGCCCAAAACGATATCAATACCGTTAGTGGCAGCGACAAGTTGCTGGTCGTCCATGTATTCCGGTCCTAATCCCCAACCAAGATGTGAGAGACAAACGACGACATCGCACTTCTCTTTCTCCCTAAGCGTCTTCACCATTTCCTTGGAAGCCTCTACGGGGTCAATGTATTTCACGCCCTCAATGTTCTCCCTCATCACGAGTCCTTCTATCTTCGGAGTGAGTCCAAACACTCCAATGCGAATGCCGTCGCGCTCAACCACACAGTATTTCTTTATCACCCCTTCGCATGGAGTGCCGTCGAAGTCGCAATTGGAGCATATTATCGGGAATGTGGCATTACGCGCCAGTCGCGCAAGGTTTTCAAGTCCGAAGTCAAACTCATGGTTGCCTATCGTTGCAGCATCGTAGCCCATAATGTTCATGAGCCCAATCTCCACGTCGCCCTTGAACATTGTGTAGTAAGTCGAGCCTTGCGAGAAGTCGCCACTGTCGAAAAGCAGTAATCCGGGGTTTAGTTTCCTTTGTTCTTTCACCATAGCTACACGTCTCACAAATCCAGCCTTCCCTGCAACATCCTTTACATTGGAATACATGCTTACAGGTTCTATTGTGCTGTGTGTGTCGTTGGTGTGTAGTATAACAATCTGTTTTTGTGCCAATGAAGCACCACAAAAAACAGTTACCAAGAACAGCAAAAAGCCTATTTTCTTCATATCTCAAAATATCTACAAAAGTATAACAATCCTAATTCAACACCACTACCCTACCTTCAATCTTAGCATCAACGACAACACCTTTTTTGTCCATTATCCGGAAGAAGTCGCTTATGATACACCTCATGTCATTAGCCTTCCCCGCAGGAGAATTGAGGTCGAAATGTTTGGCAAAGGAAGGCATTCGGTCGTTGCCTTCCGACAGATAGTCGATGGTAGCGATGCGGTAAGTCCTGTTGTCGTCAACTTCCTTTCCATCGATAGTAAGGCCAGCCATTTTCTTGTCCTTGGTGATTACGAGCCTAACGCTGTGGCTCACACCTTCTCCGCCGATGGCAGAAATCTCCCTGAACAGCTGTTTCACGTCACTTCCCTTCAAGGAGAGGAAGCAGATCTTGTTTTCGAACGGTGCCACCTCAAGCACGTCACCGAATGTCACTGTTCCTTGTGGTAGTGAAGCCCTTATTCCTCCCATGTTATAAACTCCGAAGTCAGCCTTCTCCCCATATTGTGCAGCAGTCCACACAAGTATGTCGGAAAGAAGGTTTGACAGAAGGCTTTCAGGCCGGTCGCTGCTCATGGTTCTCGCGAGATGTCCGACGACAGGACTCATCATGCTATCGACCTTTTGCTTGTAAGGGTCGAGAAAAGCAGTTGCCTCTTCATCGGGATTGGCATCATAATGAGAGTCAACCACTACCTGTGTCCTGCTAATGCTGGTAATGTGATAGCTGCTGCATCCTGTTAAGATGAAGAATGAGGCAGAAATCAAGTATTTAAATAGATTTTTCTTCATAAAGACATAGTTTTTGCTTGCAAAATTAGCAAAAAAAGCCACATTAAGCAAAAAAAACAAGAGAAAAATTCTGTAATTCAAGAAAATGTAGTAACTTTGCAACCGCTTTTCGGCGTAATCGCTGGCAGGAAGTCACGAGTTGCCTGTTATGTTGCGTTGGAACGATAAAACAAATTTAATTTTATACAAAACAATGGATTTAATTAAAGTTGCTGAGGAAGCATTTGCAACCGGCAAGAAGTTCCCGGAGTTCAAGTCCGGTGACACTGTAACAGTCGCTTACAAAATTATCGAGGGTTCAAAAGAGCGTATCCAGCTCTACCGTGGTGTTGTAATCAAGATTTCTGGCCACGGCGACAAGAAGCGTTTCACAGTACGCAAAATGTCTGGCACAGTAGGTGTAGAGCGTATCTTCCCTATCGAGTCGCCAAACATCGAGAGCATCGAGGTGAACAAGATTGGTAAAGTACGTCGCGCCAAGCTGTACTACCTCCGTGGTCTCACCGGCAAGAAGGCACGTATCAAGGAGAAGCGTGTCAACACTGCAAAGGCTTAATCATAGCATTAGCAAGAAAAACAAAAGAGGCGTTGCATCGAATGCACGCCTCTTTTTTTGTTGTCCAGTAACAAGGTCATCCACCGATAATCCTGTTGTCACCATCTCCGTGAACAGCTTCCTTAAATGACTCCCAGTCCTGGAAACCTACAAAAAGAGACAACCTGTCGAGTGTTTTCTTTGTTGGCTTTTCCTTTCCTTGCAAGTAAGCCAACACCTTTTTCAAGGCAAGAGGTCTCAACAGTCTTTTTTCCGGCATGCGGTTTATTGCCTCTTTAAGTTTTGTCAATTCAAAGAGTTTCTTCTCCATAACATACTATCGTCGTTAACTTATCGTAATCATTGAAAAAACGCCTGCGACCATCAATAGCGACAGATGGTCATCAGGCGCAAGTTAGTTTGCTCCGGCTTTCCCAAAATCACTTTGGCTTCCGAAACAGGGATTACGCAACTTCACAGTCTAAACCCCTTGATTTGAACCAAATTATTATAAAAAAATGATGTTGTCCTAACGGTTATAAATAAAGTGCTGCAAAGTTAAGCATTTGTATCGTAACTTCCAAACTTTTTGGCATAAAAAACTCATTTTCACATAATAATCTTGTTCAAATCAAGGGAATAGGCTGAAAAGTACAATATTTCAACTGGTCTAATCAAGACCTTCTACAGTCTGGATCTTACCGTTCTCATCGTATTCGATTTCGCAAACCTTAAGTGAGCGAAGCCATGACTTTCCTCCTGAAGGAACTGAGTCGTGATGGAACAGATAGGTCTTTCCTTCATATTCCAGTATTGCGTGGTGGGTTGTCCATCCCACTACTGGTGTCAATATCACACCCTGATATGTAAACGGCCCGTAAGGATTGTCGCCAACAGCATAACAAAGGAGATGGCTGTCACCGGTGGAATAAGAGAAGTAATACTTTCCATTGTACTTATGCATCCATGACGCCTCAAAGAAGCGATGCGGGTCATCGGCTTTGAGCGGATTGCCCTCGTCGTCAACCACGAGTATCGGGCGTGGAGCCTCAGCATAGTTCATGCCATCCTTCGTCAGGCGCACGCAACGGCTTGGCAGTGCGTCTTCCTTACCTTCGGGAAGATGCGGAGTCTCAAGATGAATATTGTCTTTGTAACGTTGTAGCTGGCCGCCCCAAAGTCCGCCGAAATAGACATACACCTCGCCGTCGGCATCATCGCGGAATGCGCACATGTCGATGCTATAGCTTCCCGGTATAGGTGCCGGTTGCGGGATGAACGGTCCTGCAGGATTGTCGGCAATGGCAGTTCCCCAGCGGAACACATCGTTACGGTCTTTCAGCGGGAAATACATGACATATTTTTTCACCTTCTTGCTGTAACCCATTCCCGCAGCCTGTTCCTCGGCATTGGTAGGAACCTCACTGACATATTCCTGCACGTCGCAGTCCCATAGCTGTCGTCCTGCCCAAGGAATGTCTTCCTGCCTCAGCACACATCCATGGTCGGTAACAGTGCCTGTCATCGGGTCACCGTCAATGGAGAGGACATGGTAGTCCTTCATGATGTACTGGTCGCCATTGTCGTTTTCAACGTTCGAAGCTTCCCAGTCGTGGCTGGGATAGATGTATATTTTCCCGTCAAAGACATGTACTGACGGATCTGCCATATAGTCGGCAGGAAACAAATAACGTTTTTCCTTTTTCATTGTATATTCAAATATAATTAGTAATTTCTAAGACTCAGCTTCTACTCTCTATCTCCTTGTTAATCTTGTCAATGGTAGCATCGTCAAGTTCATATTTCGAGATGATGAACATTGCGAGCAGGAGAAGAGCGGCTGGAATGACACAAACGAGCCAGAGTATGCCTTCCTCCGCCAATGGAGTCTGGCTGACCGACTTCGGGTTGTAAGCCACATAAGCGAGAATGGCGGGAGCGACAACACTACCGAGAGTCATTCCAGCCTTGAAGAATATACCAGTCAGTGCGTTAACGATACCCGCAATGCGCTTTCCGCTTACATATTCACCATAAGATATGACTTCCGGCACGAGTGCCCACATATATCCAGTCGCAACAATCACTCCCGTTGACTTAATGAACTGTGCTATGTATACATAGGTCATGCTCGGGTTGTCCATCTTAGCAACGATGTACAGGATAGCCATTCCGATGATTGCCACGCTAAGGAAGATGTAGAACATGTTTTTCTTTCCCACAGCATTCTTTATCATCGGCACAAGCGGCATGAAAATGAACGACGGCGCGGACCCCAGTCCCATGAAGACGGAGAGTTGCTCGGAAGTGCCATGCATGTTGCTATTGATGAAATAAGCTCCTGCAGCATTGCCTATCGACATCATGGCGAAAGCAGTGATGAAGAAGAAGGCTATCACACGAAGTGGACGGTTGTGGAAAAATTCCATCCAAAGGTCACTGATTTTCACGTTGGCGCTTTCCTCAGCATTCATGACCACCTTCTCCTTGCATTGAGAGAAGCAGAACAACAGAAGCACAAGACCCACGAGAGCGTAGATAGTCATCGTGATGAACCAAGCACCTGGGTCCTTTGGCAAGCCTTTCACCTGCTCGTCGGTGAAATAGGCAATCAGCAGAGGCAGGCCCGACCCTACGGCAAGTCCTCCGCAGTTAGCCATAAACATCCTGACCGAAGTGAGGATGGTGATTTCATTTGTGTCGCGCGTCAACGAAGAGTTCAGTGCTCCATACGGCACATTAATAAAGGTGTAGAGCAAGGTCATGGAGATATAAGTCACGTAAGCATAAAGCAGTGAAGGAGCAAATCCGTTCCAAAAGCAGAGTATGGCAAATCCTGAAAGCGGTATTCCCACGAACACAAGATAAGCCCTGTACTTTCCTAACCTCGGGTTGTTCTTGTCAATGAGTGCGCCGACAATTGGGTCCCAGATGACGTTGGCAACATTTCCCACGGTAAACATCACGGAGACGTCAACAGCGTCAAGACCATAAATGTCGGTGTAGAAAAACAACAAGTACATACATGTTGTCTGGAAAATAAGATTTTGGGCTAAGTCGCCAGAACCGAAGCCGACGCGTTGCAGCCACGACAATTTGTAGAATCCCTTGGATTCACCTGAATTGGAATTAGTCATTACCATATTGTTTTAAAGTTATTTTGTTTCTAGTTTCTGTCCTTAGTGCATCTCCGTGTGTTTTCAGCCACGCGTCAGTTATCAGTCATCTCATTGTTTTTCAGTTACCCCCGCCGCTGCTTCTCCCGAAGTAGCGGCGGGGGGACAAACCGAAACAAACTAACCTTAACTTAAAAAACGTGTTGCTATGAAACATTGTATCATTTAGTACTCCATCCGAAAAATCGGCATAAAGACTATCACGGATTTGAATTCGGTTGCAAAGATAATATATTTTTCTTTATATCACCATAAGAAAATGTAACTTATACACACGATTTTGTATCATCTTAACCTTGTTCCGCGTTTTTGCGATAATAATGAAACAATTATTGAGCAAAATGATACAAATGTCAACACGACAAAAGCCACAGGAACAAAAAAAACAAAGTTTTACGGTATTTATTTTGATTTATATCCTTTTTATATTATCTTTGCACAACAAATAGAAACGAAATGACATCTTACCGAATGAAACATATATTGACGTTGGTTATTGCTTTGATGTTGTGCGCACGCGTTGCGGCAGATTCTGTGACACACCATCTCTATACGTCTGAAGAACTGACAAGCACTTCTGTCAACTGTATAATACAAGACAGATACGGCTATATCTGGACAGGAACGGAATGCGGACTGAACAAGTTCGACGGTTACCATTTCGAACACTTCTTCACCATCGGCAACGACACGACAAGCATTTCCAACAACAGCATCACCACGCTGTACATTGACCGGAAAGGACAGCTATGGATAGGAACAGTCAACGGTATTTCACGTTTCAACTACCACACCAACAGTTTCAGCCGCTTCCTTTTTCCTGACAACATAACGCCTCGTGTCAGCTCAATAACCGAGAACAGGCACGGCTTGCTCATTGGAACAGCTGGTTACGGACTGTTTTGCATACCTGAAGGGTCGGAACGCATAGTCAGGCTTACTTCGCGTCTCAAAGATAATTCTGATGACTTTTTCAGCAGGATTCATATTGACAGGAAAGGATTTCTGTGGCGAGGATGCCATGACCCAAAATTGTCACGATATACGCTCGACGACAACAACAAGCCTGTTGACGAAAAAAGTTTCTCTCTGTCGTGCGGACCTACTGTTGGTTTCCTGGAAAAGGACAAGAACTCGCTGATTGTTGTCTGTCTCTATGGGCTGATGACCTACGACATGGCCACCGGCAAGCTTTCCGACAGCGACTACGACCTCTCGGCCCTTGGCAAGGACGTGTCGATAAGATTCGCGCAATATGACCGACACGGCAACCTCTACCTATGTACCTCGGGTAAGGGATTGATGAAAATTGCCCACGGTTCCCGCAAACTGACCCAGGCATACGTTGGCGACAACATTCTCTCCACCGCCAATGCCAATGCAGTTATTTTAGATAAAGACGACAACCTGTGGACAACATGCTACAACAAAGGCCTTTACAAGATTGACACCAAAAAGCAGCCGTTCTCTTTCTGGAGCTTTGCCGAACACAATATACAGTCGGGAAGCGGACTTTCATCGATAACCAAAGGCAACGACGGCAATCTGTGGTGTACTATACAGAACAACGGTCTCTACGTTGTCAGCCCCGACGGCAAGTCCTTCTCCCATCCGAAATCGCCTGTCGGTGTCGGCCTTGCCTACTGTGACCGCAAGGGACGCTATTGGCTATGCACCGAGAAGTCGTTATACAGCTACAATCCGCTTACCGAGACGTCAAAACTCATAGCCACCTTCGACGGTTGGGGACTTGTCGCCATGACCGACGATGCCTATGACAACCTTTACATTTCCAATTTCGGGAAAGGCTTGGTCAAATACAACGTTGGAAGCGGCAGCATAGAATCGTTCTCCATGAAGCATACAGCCACTGACAAGCCATACCTGTGGAACGACTGGATTCTCTCCATGTTTGTTGACAGCAAAGGTATGCTTTGGATTGGCACCCCAAAGGGAGTGTCGCGTTTCGACACCTCACGCGGTGTCTTCTCACGCTTCAAAGACCAATGCCTGCTGCCCAATATCGACTGCACATCATTTGCCGAAAACGGCAAAGGCGACATCTTCATCGGCACTGACGCAGGACTGTACCGGTATTCTTACTCTTCCTCCTCCACATCTCTTGTCGAGGTCTCAAACCGTCTGGAAGGAAAGTCCATCAACAGCATCTTCGCGGAACCCAACGGCGACCTCTGGCTTGGCACTTCCAATGGGATATGGCTCTATGATGCCAACAAGGCAAGAATGCTTAAGTTCACCCACGGCAACGGTCTTCGGTCGAGGGAATACCGCAAAGGAGCTGCAATCCAGTTCTCCAACGGCACCATCGCCTTGGGAGCCAACGACGGAATCACCATGTTCTCCCCTTCCACCGTACGCCGCACCAACATTAACCTCGGCGAGGTGTTTCTCACCCGTTTCGTGGTCAACGGCCGGACTGCCGACTGCCTCAGCGACCGCTTCATCATTCCTTACGACGAGAACGTGTTCTACATCCAGTTCTCACTTCTTGACTACCGGAATGTCGAAAACATCACTTTCGAATACCAAATCAACAACAACGGCAAATGGACAGCCATCAACGAAGGAGAGAACACCATTGTCTTCCGACGAATGATACCTGGCACCTACACGTTGGAGGTGAGAGCCGTGAGCAACGGCTTCGTGTCGTTCAAAAACAAGATAATCACCATCACAGTGAAGTCACCATGGTATGGGTCAACTCTCGCGTACATTATATATATATTATTAATCATCTCTGCCCTGACAGCCGCTTTCATTCTCTATCGTCGCCACAAGCGCGAGGAACTTGACGAGGCGAAGATGCAATTCCTCATCAATGCCACCCACGACATCCGATCGCCACTGACCCTAATAATCGAGCCTCTCACCCGACTGAAGAAAATAATCGGAACGGGTGAAGGCTGCGAATATATCGACACCATCGGCCACAACGCCCAACGACTGTTGCTCCTTGTGAACCAGATACTCGACGAGCGCAAAATTGACAAGAAGCAGATGCACCTCCATTGCAGCGAGACAGAGATAATCGGCTATGTGCGCCGCTCGATGAAATCGTTCAAGTATCGTGCCGAACTACGCGACATCAACCTCTCACTCGTCACCGGGCTTGACGAGCTGAAACTGTGGATTGACCGTGTCCATTTCGACAAGGTCGTCTCAAACCTCCTGTCCAACGCCTTCAAATACACACCCGACGGAGGCAGCATAACAGTCACCATCAATAGCGACGGCACCCATGCCTCGATAGCCATCTCCGACACTGGCATCGGCATCAGCGAGGAGAAAACGGAGAAACTGTTTGAGCGTTTCTACCAAGGCAACAGCTCGCGGAAGGTGACAAGCACAGGAACAGGCATCGGTCTGAACCTCAGCCGCGCACTTGTCAACCTCCACGGCGGACGCATCACAGCAGCCAACCGCACCGACGGCATCACCGGTTCCGTATTCACAATCACACTCCCGTTGGGTAATGCCCATCTGAAGCCGGAGGAAATAGAGACTGTCGAAACCTCCGACGTAAAGCCGTCGGCAGCACGCCGCCAGCCATCCAAGAACCTTCGGGTGATGGTTGTCGATGACGATGAGGAGATTGCACAATACATCAAGAACGAGTTGTCTGCCATCTACCATTTCTCCCTGTTCCACAACGGCAAGGAAGCACTTCAGGCGTTGCTCGGCAACACCCGCTACGATATTGTCATCAGCGATGTCGTCATGCCGGAAATGGACGGAATAACGCTTTTGCGCTCCATAAAGAGCAATCCCAAGACGAGCGACCTTCCTGTCATTCTCCTCACGTCGAAAGCAGAGGTGTCCGACCGTCTCGAAGGTCTCAAGCGTGGAGCTGACTCTTTCCTCGCCAAGCCTTTCAGCATCGAAGAACTTCAAATACAGATTGACAATCTTGTTGACAACTACCGCCGCATAAGAGGCAAGCTCTCCGGAATGCAGGAACAGGGAGACAATGTCATGAAGCCTGTCGTTGAGGGCAACGACGACCTTCTCATGAAACGCGTCATGAAAGCGGTCAACAACCATCTCTCCGACCCCGACTTCACCGTCGAGCTGCTAAGCGACGAAGTAGGACTGAGCCGCGCCCAGCTCCACCGCAAGATGAAGGAACTGACAGGTCTCACCACAAGCGAGTTCATCCGCAACATCCGTCTTGAGCAGGCAATCACACTGTTGAAGGAAGGGAAAATCAATATCACGCAGGTGGCTTATGCCGTGGGCTACAACAACCAGACTCACTTCTCCACCGTGTTCAAACGTCAGTACGGAATGACCCCGAGTGAATATCTTGCCAAGAACAGTAACCAATAGAAACAACTTATATATAAAAAAATGAAGAAAAACTTTTTGATAGCGTTGTGCCTTGCCTTTTTCGGCACGGCATCAGCCGAGGACGGCTCTGCGCTATGGCTACGAGCCACCCACAACAAGTCTAAATCAATCAAGGCGTCATTCGACCCACAGTATCGCAACACCATCGTGGAAAAGGCGGCAGACGAGGTAAACCGCTACTGGCACGGCGGCAATCTTGACCTTGTCGTTGACAAAAGCCTCAACGCGCTGAAAGACGGTTTCCGAATCGAAGGCACCACCGTAAAGGCTGCCACCAAGGAAGGCATATTCTACGGTGTCCACGAGCTGCTGCGCCGACAGGAGTCAGCCCTACCGTCAGCCTCCGGCGACTTCATTCCTGCCTTCGGCATCCGCATCCTCAACCATTGGGACAATCTCGACCTGACCATCGAGCGCGGCTATGCCGGAAAGAGCATCTGGCTTTGGGACGAGATTGAAGGCTCTTCGGCAAAGACCATGAGCTGCTCACCCAGCCTACGCGCGAAAATTGAGGCATACGCCAGGGCAAACGCCTCAATCGGCATCAATGGCTCGGTGCTTAACAATGTCAATGCATCACCAAAGATGTTGTCAAGGGAATATATTAACAAAGTAAAGGTCATTGCCGGCATCCTGCGCGAGTACGGCATCAAGACATACCTCTCGGTTAATTTCGCCTCGCCAATGGTCATCGGCGGACTAAAGACTGCCGACCCGCTCAATCCGAAGGTGGCACAGTGGTGGAAGAAGAAGGCAAAGGAGATATATCACATCATACCCGACTTCGGAGGCTTCCTCGTCAAGGCCAACAGCGAAGGACAGCCCGGTCCCGGCGACTACGACCGCACCCATGCCGACGGTGCCAACATGCTCGCCGACGCAGTAAGCCCTTACGGTGGTATCATCATGTGGCGATGCTTCGTCTATGGCAACAAGCATAAGGGCGAAGACCGTGTAAAGCAGGCAGTCACCGAATTCCAGTCCATCGACGGACAGTTCCGTCCGAATGTCATCCTTCAAGGCAAGAATGGACCTCTTGACTTCCAGCCACGCGAGCCGTATGCCCCGATGTTTGACGTCCTGAAGAAGACTCCGCTCATGGCAGAGCTGCAAATCACGCAGGAATACCTCGGTCAGAGCATCCATCTCGTCTATCTCGCTCCCATGTGGAAAGAGTTCTTCCAGTTTGTCAATCCCAAGCAGCTTGTAGGAATAGCAGGAGTAGCCAACATCGGCGACGATGCCAACTGGTGCGGACACCATTTCAGCCAAGCTAACTGGTACGCCTTCGGTCGCCTTGCTTGGAATCCGCAACTGTCGTCGGAGGACATCGCACGTGAGTGGCTACGCCAGACATTCACACGCGCCGAGGCGTTCGTTGAGCCCATGGTCACTGTAATGACAGAAAGCCGGGAGGCATGCGTCGACTACATGATGCCCCTCGGCCTTCACCATATCTTTAAGGCTGACCACCACTACGGTCCCGAACCCGACGGCAACCAGCCTCACTTCCCTGAGGAGTGGAAACCAGTCTATTATCACAAGGCTGACCGCCAGGGTGTGGGCTTCGACCGTTCCAGCCGCGGCACCAATGCCACAAGCCAGTACCGTGAGCCATACCGCAGCCAGTACGACGACCCCGCCACCTGTCCGGAGGAATACCTTCTCTGGTTCCACCATCTTCCATGGGACTACCGCCTTAAGAGCGGCCGCACCCTTTGGGGCGAGTTGACTTGGCTCTACAACCGTGGTGTGGCTTCGGTGGAAAGCCATGTCGCCATCTGGCATCAGATGAAGAACTACGTCGATGCCCGGCGATTTGCCGAAGTCAGCGAGAGACTGAAGCTCCAGGAGGAGAATGCACGTGAGTGGCGCGACACCTGCCTTGGCTACTTCCGTCAGTTTGCGGAATGACATTCCGCCTTCTCCATCAGAACTCCAGCTTATAGCTGATGTTGGGAATGGAGAAGTTGAAAGTCATCGGTTTGAAAGTATCCTCACGGTAGGCATACTCATAGCCGTAGAAGCTCTTCGTGCCAGTGCAGTTGACATGTTTGATGCTGAACTCGTGGGTAAGGCCACGACGGTTGATGCGGTAGCTGACGGTGTAATGGAGGATAAACATCGGCGAACGTTGGAGGGAATATGACTGCGACTCGTCGTACTGCACCTCGTAATCGGGATGGGCGAGTGTAGCCTCCCGGTCGATGGGCGAGTAGCGGTCACCTCCCTGGAACGTTGCCTTTACGTTGACGCTGAGCATGTTGTTGCCGCTACGGCCTAACATCCACTCCTTGCCACCAAGCATATTTACGATATATCCACGGTCGAAGGCTGTGTGACGCCACACACCGTCGCCGCCCTTGTACTTGCTGCTAAAGAACGAGCCGCTGAGCATTCCGTACCAGCCGTCGTTGAGATAGCGTTCAAGGGTGAGGTCGATGCCGTAGTTGCGTCCGCGTCCGTCGTTGACCAACGCCTTGTCGAGATAGAACTCCTGGCGGTTGAGTACTGAATAGGGCTTTCCCTGCTCAACGGGAACGTCGAAAAGCATCTGTAGGTATGGCTCCACCTTGAGGTTCCAATTGTCGTTGATTTTCCAAGCGAAAGTAAGCATGGCGTGATGGCTACGGGTGAAGCCGAGGTCCTTGTTGACGAGCTCGTCGGTTTCCGTAGGCACATCCCAGTTGCCAGTCTCGTTGGGATTGGGCAGTCGGCGAGTGAAATAGATGTCGAGCTTCTCCGCCCTGCTGTGTAGTCCGTATGCAAGGGCAAGCGAAGTGTTCTCTGATGTCAGGAACTTTATGCTGGCTCGAGGCTCGACAACTGTCGCGCCGTTGAGTGCCAAGTGCTGGAGGTTGACACCGAGGTTAAGCGTTGTACGCTCGCCGAGGTTAAGCGAGTGGTTGGTGAAGGCGGTAAGCATTGATGTGTTGCCGTCGTTGTCGCAAATGGTGTGAAGAGCCTGTTGCGACTTGTATGCTTCCCTTATCTTTACATCGAAGAGCATCGCAGTGTATGATGCTCCTAACTGTGCGTTCCATCGGCGTGAGAACCTGTGGGTATAGACGCTTCGTGCAGCGATGTTCATGTATCGGCGGTCGCCGGTGAAGTAGGGTGAGCGGGTCAGCCCGTCGGTAGTCTCACTGGTGAAGTCGAAGTTGTCGGGCAGGTTGTAGGTGTCGGTAAGTAGCTCATCGTTGCTGAAGGTCATGCCTACTGTAGTCTTCAGCATTCCGTGAGGCATGCTAAGCGTGTGCCCCAAGCCAAGAGCTCCCATATACTGGTCGCTCTCTGCGTAACACTCGTCCTGCTTTGAGTCCCATTCCGAAGGTTTTTCACCATTGTGAAACCTGTCGATATATCCCGTACCCCAAATGGTGAACACTCCGGCCTTTGCTGCCGGGATATAGAACTTGAAGTTGAGGTCCTGGTAGTCCATCACCTGTCCCTGCATGTCAATCATGCCAAGCTGGTTGGCAAGACTGGTCATGGAGTAGCGGTAATTAAAGAGGTATGAGGCACCCGTTTTCCTGCTCAGCGGTCCCTCGCTGGCAATGTCAATACCCCCCACTCCAATCTGTGCAGCATGTTCAAACTTCTGGTCGTTGCCCTTTCTCATCTTCATGTCAAACACTCCAGAGACAGCATTGGCATACTCAGCTGGGAAGGCAGAGGTGAGGAAGTCGGAGTTGCCGATACACATGGCTGAGAGCGACGAGAATATTCCGCCGCCGAGCACGGAGATGTCAGAGAAGTGGTTGGGGTTGGGAATCTCCATGTCCTCAAGCCTCCAAGCCAACAGGTGCGGAGCGTTACCGTGGATAGAGATTCCGTTGGTGGCTCCTCCTGAAGCCACACCGGCAAAGGCTGTCGCAAGACGTGCCGGGTCGTCGAATCCACCAGCATAGCGGCTTGTCTCCTCTACACTGAACATCCGTCCTCCGGTAATTACCATTCTGTTGATAGCCTTTTCCTTCACCACTTTCGTCCTTACCACGAGTTCGCGCAGTTCGGTCTGCGACTCATTGAGCATGACGTCCACATACGTTTCCTTTGCCGAGGTGACGAGCAACTCGTTCATTTCCACCGTCTCGTAGCCCACATACTGGCACTTCATGTTGTGTCGTCCTACGGGTACATTGTCTATTACGAACCGTCCGAGACTGTCGGTGATGGCAGTCAGCTTTGGCTGGTCGGTGAGAATAATGGTAGCATATGCTACCGGTTCATGGTTGATGGCGTCAACTACTGTTCCTCGCATTCTCTGCGTTGCTGTTTGTGCGGTAGCTGCTGATGTCATCATCAGGAGCATTCCCGACAGTGCAATTTCCTTTAAAAACCTTGATACAATCATTATTATTCTTTTTACCTTATATATTTCTAACGGGATGCAAAGTTAGACGTTTTCCTTCAAAGAACATCTATCTGCGGCTAACTAATTGACTCTCTTGGGATATAATGGCAAAAGCTGTGACGAACGGCTGGACAACTGTGACGAACGGCTCATCATTGTGACGAACGGCATTCAGCTTCCCTATGTTAAATTGTTGTAAAAGTGTTATGGCAACTGACATAAAACTTGCATAATAGCCATAATAATTGTATATTTGCACGTCTCGGTTCTTTATTCCGCACTGCGGAACTTACATTCACCACTGCGGAACTTACATTCAGCAATGCGGAATCAACGTTCAACAATGCGGAATATAAGACTAAGACGTATATCTAATAAATGCGAGACGGGCAGCATAATGCCTTTATAACCGTTACTATAAACACATTAGGACAGTTACAATAATAACATAACAAAAGCTATGGCAAAATACATACTGCAGGAAATGAACGACATAAGGAATACCGGGAAAAGAACGGTATATCCGGCATTGGTGTCGGACCAGACTCTTACCACGGAGGAGTTTATCGACGAGTTGCACAAACACCTGCGCACAGTGGACAAAGGTGTACTGACGGGAGTGATGTACGGCATTGCCGATACATTGACCAGCCTGTTGTCAAAAGGCAACAAGGTGACGCTCGACGACATCGGGACGTTCTCGATGTCGCTGCAGCTGATTGACGACAAGCCGAAAGAGATAATGGAAGAAGACGACCGCATGCTCTACAGACGCGTGGGAGTGAGGAACGTGAACTTCAAGGCTTCACCTCAACTGTTGTACGACCTGAAGCGGACAACAAAGTTCGAGCGTGTGATGACAGGCGCAAGAGTATTGAAAAAGAACATCTACAACGAGGAGCAACGCATTGCCAACGCACTCGACATAATAGACCGCAAAGGCTTTATCACACTCAGCGAATATGCCCATGTGAACAACCTCTCGCGCACCACGGCATCAAAAGAACTATCACGCCTCACCTCCGACCCGACCTCCCCAATCTACTTCAAGGGCCGTGCTTCGCACAAGATATGGATTAGGCGCACGTAAAGCGTTACTGAAGATATTTGTTGAAGAAGTTGAGGACGTACTGTTGTGACTTCTTTCCGCAACTGTGGGGCATGTCCCACAGTTGAGTGTCAATCTTGTCACCAGCTCCCTGGCTTTCCCAGGTGTCATGCATTATGCGGAACGCTTTCTCGACTCCTGCAACAGGGAAAAGTTTGTCCTGAGACCCGTTGATGAAGAGCATCGGTTTCGGGCAGGCTATACTTGCCACATGAGGATAGTCAAGCCAACGGCGCAAGCCGGGGAAACAGTTTGCGAAGCCACCATTCTCGGTGCGGTCGTACTTAAACGACATCTGCTCGTCGGTAGTCACCATCCAGCATACTGCCGCTCCCGCACTGATGCGGTCACTCAAGGCTGAGAGCATCCACGCGCGATAGGCACCCATCGACCATCCTGTACAGCCAATCCTGCTGCTATCGACCTCTGGCATCGACGCGAGATAATCGGTGGCTGCAATGTCATCATAGGTCATCCATGCACTGAGGTCAATGCCGTACATCATCATGTTGCCTGCAATCATGTCGTACCTGTCCCTTTTCGCACCTTCCTTCTGCCCACGCTCTCCCCACATGGGTGCGTCTGTTGACAGCACCACATAACCTTGACTTGCAAGGAAGTCGCCGAAGAACTGTCGGTCATAGCCGACAGACCATTCCTCAGCATCTTTTATCACGGTGGAGTCTTCACACGCCAACGGACGAATCATCTTTTCCTTGCCTATAAAAAGGTGAGCTCCGTGGTCATGAAGGAGGTTGACGGCAGGGAATGGTCCCTTGCCGTCAGGTATTAATACGTATGCCGGCACTGTATAGTATCTCGACAATCGGATTTCGATCTTACGTGCCGTATATCCGTCGCGCTTTTCCTCACTGATTACCTTCGCTTTATAGCCGTCGGCAGGCGGCGGAGGCGGCATGAGCATGCAGTCGAACACTTTTTGTCTCGCCATTCGCTTCCACTGGTCGAAGTCCGTCATATTGCTGTTGCCCCAAGCCATAGGATAAGTGAGGTCGGCAATAAGCGAGTCTGCATATACCGGCAGATTGCGCATGAACTCATATTTCTCTCGTTTCTGTGCCGTCGCGGCCGTTGATACGAACAGACAGAACAATATCAGATGATAAATTATCTTTTTCATAAAAATTCACTACATATAACCCAACCAACGCAGGACGTCGTTGAGATTAGCCACAAGCATGAGGACGATTAGGATGGCGAAGCCTACGTATTCGGCACGTATCATGAACGTCTCACTTGGCTTGCGACGTGTAATAATCTCATAGATGAGGAACAACACGTGGCCTCCGTCAAGAGCTGGGATAGGAAGGAGATTCATGAAAGCAAGCATGATGCTGATGAAGGCGGTCATCTTCCAGAACACGTACCAGTCCCACTCGGCGGGGAACAGGCTGCCTATGGCACCGAAGCCTCCAAGAGACTTTGCCCCTTCTGCAGAGAAGACGTATTTCAGGTCGTCGACATAGCCGGTCAACACTCCAATTCCGTATGACACTCCTGCAGGAAGACTTTCGAAGAAACCGTATTCGACGGTCACTGGTTTGTAGAGCATGCCAAGCGAAGGGGTCATGAAACCTGCCGTCAACTCCGGAGTAAGTACAATGGAAAGAGTATCGCGAGACAGTGTCGTTTCACGCTCGACGACAATGGTCGCCTTGCGTGCCTTCATGCTGTCGGCAGGTGACTTCGCCAGGGCAATCACGTCGCTGAGACGTCCTATCTGCTCTGTAAACTCGTTGAACGAGCCGATGACGTTGCCGTTAAATGCCACGATGCGGTCACCCTTTGTCATGCCTGCCTTAGAAGCTGGCGATGCGGGGAGTACGGAATCGACCTTGCAAGGAATGAGCGGACGCACAAAAGGCGGGTCGTTCTTCAACATTCCGAGGAGATTGATGTCGCCCGGGAGCTGGATGCGCATGGGCTTGCCGTCGCGAACGATGTCGGCATAGGTAGCCTCGGAGAGCTGGCGGTAGAGGTCGGCGCTAAAGTCCTTGAACGCGCCGTTGTCGGTGCCCACAAGAATGTCGCCGTCCTTGAATCCGAGCTGCTTTGCCTCAGTGTTGAAGCGCATGCCGTGGGTCATGTCCTTCACGGGAATATAGGAGTCGCCCCATGTGAAGAGGATCATGGCATAGATGAACAGGGCGAGAAGGAAGTTGAAAAGCACTCCTCCTATCATGACCAAAAGCCGTTGCCAAGCGGGCTTGGTACGGAACTCCCATGGCTGTGCAGGTTGCTTCATCTGTTCGGTGTCGAAGCTTTCGTCAATCATTCCCGCAATCTTGCAATAGCCGCCAAGGGGCAGCCATCCGACTCCATAGGTGGTGTCGCTGTTCTTCGGCTTGAACTGGAACAGGTGGAACCAAGGGTCAAAGAACAAGAAGAACTTCTCTACTCGAATACCAAAGAGCTTGGCAAACATGAAATGACCTCCCTCATGTATGAGGATAAGTATTGAAATGGCGAGCACAAACTGTAAGGCTCTAATAAGAAATATTTCCACTGCTAATTAAGATTGAAAAAATGTAATATTGAAATATTGAATTATTATATCAGTTCACTCGCTATGCGGCGCGCCTCGTGGTCGGTGGCTACATAGACATCGTAGTCGGGATTGTCATCAAAGGCTACAGTGTTCATCGTGTGTTCTATCACGTCGGCAATCTGGAGGAAACGGCAACGTCCGTCAAGGAAAGCACGATTGGCAATCTCGTTAGCGGCATTGAGAATGCATGGCATATTGCCGCCTTTCTTTATAGCCTCAAAAGCCAGGGCAAGACACCGGAACTTATCCAAGTCGGGCTTGAAGAACTCCAGCGGCTGGCGGAACAGGTCAAGGCGCTCCGACGACAGGGAGAGTCGTTTCGGGAACGAAAGGGCATACTGAATGGGCAGTCGCATGTCGGGTACTCCAAGCTGTGCTTTCACTGCCCCGTCGGCAAACTGCACGGCACTGTGGACTATCGACTGTGGATGGACGAGCACCTCTATTTTATCGGCATCAACACCGAAGAGCCACTTTGCCTCTATGACCTCGAAGCCTTTGTTGATCATCGTAGCCGAATCGATGGTAATCTTCGCGCCCATGCTCCATGTGGGATGCTGGAGTGCGTCGGCCTTGGTTACGTCTTGCAGGCGGTCGAGCGTGAAGTTGCGGAACGGCCCTCCACTTGCCGTGAGCAGTATTTTCTCTATCTCGTTGTCGTCCTCTCCGACTATGGACTGGAATATCGCCGAGTGCTCGCTGTCGACAGGGAGTATGGCTGCATGATGTTCACGTGCAAGCTGGCAGATGAGAGCACCTGCCACAACGAGAGTCTCCTGGTTGGCAAGACAGATCGTCTTGCGGGCTTTGATAGCATGGATGGTCGGAGAGAGTCCGGCAAAGCCCACCATAGCGGTTATGACCATATCGACAGGTCCTGCCTCAACAATTTCGTCGAGAGCTTTTGCGCCAGCATAGACTTTAATGTCGGGAGCTTGCGCAAGCAATTCCTTCAGGTGGTCATAGTGAGCCTCGTTGGCAATGACGACAGCCGCAGGCTTGAACTTCAACGCCTGGCGGGCGAGTTCCTCGACCTTATTGTTTGCCGTGAGGCAATAGACTTCGTAGAGGTCGCTGTGTTCCTCGATTACTTCGAGGGCTTGTGTGCCTATGGAGCCTGTTGACCCCAGTATTGCTATTTGTTTTTTCATTATATTATTATTGACAGATGTTGGCATGTAAATGACTAAACGAGACCTTCAGGCAGGGTCATGAAGAGTTTTTGGCTTTCGTGGTCGATGTCGTCGATAAACTCTTCAGCGGCGGGGATGAGGATGCCGTCGGCAGTCTCAAGCAGCACATTGACAGTTGACTCATCGACACTGACAATCTTTCCTATCACCTTTCCGGAATCGTTATCGACAATGACATAGCCTACAATCTGGCTCCAGGTCAATTCGCCGTCGTCGGCAGCGGCCAGACTTCTTGGGAAGAACACCTCACAGCCGGTCAGTTCCGATGCCCGTTCCATGTTGTCAATGTCGCAGAACTTCACAAGAGCCACCTCGTCGCTTCGGAAGCGATATTCCTCCATAAAGAACGGCACGAGGATTCCGTCGGTGTCAAGGATGAGATAGTCAGCGTCAACACGGTCGAACACGTCATCGCTGAACCTCAGCGTCACCTCCCCCTTCACTCCATGAGGTTTGCCAATCTTGCCAATCTTATAGACTTCGTTTTCCTTTATCATCGTTTCCGTCACCTACACTCTTTCAATTTTCGCGCCCAGCGCATTCAGTCGGGCTTCAATGTTCTCATAACCGCGATCGATTTGCTCGATATTGTCTATTCGGCTCTTTCCGTTGGCACTCATGGCGGCGATGAGCAGCGCGATACCGGCGCGAATGTCGGGACTTGCCATACGGCCACCCCTTAGCGTCACCTGATGGTCGTGACCGACGACGACAGCCCTGTGAGGGTCGCAGAGTATTATCTGCGCTCCCATGTCGATGAGCTTATCGACGAAGAACAACCTGCTTTCAAACATCTTTTGATGGAACAGCACGCTTCCGCGACCCTGAGTGGCAACGACGATGAGCACCGACAAGAGGTCGGGGGTCAGTCCAGGCCAAGGAGCGTCAGAAAGTGTCATTATTGTGCCGTCGATGAACGTATCTACCACGTAGTGCTTCTGGTGTGGAATGAAGAGGTCGTCGCCATCGATGTCAATCTGCACTCCAAGACGTCGGAAGGCGTCGGGGATGATGCCAAGGTTAGCCACCGACACATCCTTAATCCTTATGCCGTCGCCGACCATAGCAGCCATGCCGATGAACGAGCCAACCTCAATCATGTCGGGGAGCACGCGGTGGTCGGTTCCCTTGAGCGACTCCACGCCTTCGATGACGAGCAGGTTGCTTGCTATTCCACTTATGCGCGCCCCCATACGTCCAAGCATCTTGCAGAGTTGCTGGATATAAGGTTCGCAGGCAGCATTGTAGATGGTGGTTGTCCCCTCTGCCAGGACGGCTGCCATGATGATATTTGCCGTTCCTGTCACCGAAGCCTCGTCGAGAAGCATGTAACATCCCGTGAGCTTTTCGGCACCAATCTCATAGACGTTACGGTCGTCGAGATGGCGGAACTTCGCCCCAAGGCACTTGAAGCCGAGAAAGTGGGTGTCGAGTCGGCGGCGCCCTATCTTGTCGCCACCGGGCTTAGCTATTATAGCCTTATGGAAACGCGCCAGCAGAGGGCCGATCATCAGCACACTGCCCCGCAACGAGGAGCACTTCTTGACAAACTCGTCGCTTTCCAGATAGTCAAGGTTAAGGTCGTCGGCCTGGAAAGAATATTTGTTAGCCTCCAGTTTCTCCACCTTCACGCCGATGTCCTTCAACAACATGATTAGATTGTTGACGTCACGAATGTCGGGAATGTTTTCAATCACTACCTTCTCCGGGGTCAACAGGGTGGCACAAATGACCTCAAGAGCCTCATTTTTCGCTCCTTGTGGTGTTATGGTTCCGCTGAGCGGATGTCCGCCGTCGATGATGAATGCTGCCATAATGGGGTGTGATGTTACTTCTTTTTCTTTTTCCTGCCGTTCTGCTGCAAGCCGTTTAGTGGCTGTACTTTCTCAAACACGAAATTCTGAAGGTCGAGCTGTATGATGCCGTCGGTCAGTCGCGCCAAGTCGTCAGCCACCTTTTCGTTGTCCATAGAACCGTGCCCCCAATTGACGAGGTCACGTTTCATCTGGTTGGCGGTGAGCGACGTGAGCTGGTCGCGCTCCGGTCCCGGCTGCATGGCCTTGAGTTTCTCGAGCAGTTCCTGAACGAGGCGTCCGTAGTGACGCAGTTTCACACTTGTTCCCTTGCCGGGAATGGGCATAGGGTCTGGTTTCGACAAGATGCGTTCAGCCTCTGTGGTGTCGAAAGGCCAGTCGATGTCGAGCTTATGGCGACCGATGAGATAGAGATGATCCCAGAGGGTCTTCTCAAACTCTTTGTCTTCAAGTATCTGGGGCGATTTAGTAGCCATCATCTTGACTATCGTTTTCGCGCAACGCAGCCGCTCGTTCCTGTCGGGCAGGGTAATGGCATGGTCAACCATGTTCTGTATCTCGCGACCGTATTCTGGCAACACGAGGTCTTCTCTCTTAGTGTTATAGTCTAATCCTTCTATTTTCATTGTTTCTTTTTTTTCTGCTTATTCTTCACTCTTCACTCCCAACAGGTCCTTCGGCTTCTTCGCGACAAAATCCTTTAGGTAGAAGGGCACGAAATAGGCCACGTCCTCACATTGTCCGTCCAGCATCTTCTTCTCCGCCAAAGGCATCATCCATTTTGCCAGGGGGTAAATGTCAGGGATAAAGTGAGCATTGGGATGGGTGATGACCTCACGGCATTTCTCAGCTCCGTTGCCAAAGAAATATACAGGTCGGGCGTCGAGGTATTCCTTGTAGGTGTCGGCGTCAACCACATCGGCCTGGGTCGGGCGCACCTCCTTCAACGACCGGTCAAAGAGTGCTGCATAGACTTCCATCCTTCTTGCGTCAATCATCGGACAAAGCAGCGCGTTGTCGTCGGCAAGTTCCCTCAGGAGCACCGGTACGCACATCAGCTTCAGCGTTGGGACAGAAAGGAGCTTAATGCCATGGCCGTAGCAAACTCCCTTTGCCATTGACACTCCTATTCTCAACCCCGTATAAGAGCCGGGACCGGAGCTGACGGCAACGGCATCGACCGGTATGGCATGGCTGTCGGCAAACGAGAGCGCCTCATCGACAAACGACCCCAAGGACACGGCATGATTCGGGCCTTTCAAATCTTCCTTGCTGAAAATGCACTGACCGTCCTCAGAAACGGCCACCGAACACACGTTGGTGCTTGTTTCAATATGTAAAATACACGACATAAATTGTGTTACTCTTATTATCAAGTCGCAAATTTACTGCTTTTTTCCGCAAAATTAGTGGTTTTATAAGAAATTAACTATCAATATCAGATATTTTATGTAAGTTTGCACCCAAAAATAATATACTATGAATCAAACAGGCACTTTTCGCGCCTCCACGAGAGTGTTGGTCATCAACCCTGGGTCAACCTCTACCAAACTCGCCTTATACGACAACGGCAAGCCTACATGGATGGCGGGAGCACACCACCCCGTAAAAGAACTGAACCAATTCCACTCGGCGGCGGAACAATACGAATACCGGATGGACTTTATAAGGAAAAAGCTCTCGGAGTCGGGCATCGATATCGATTTCGACGCGGTAATAGCAAGGGGAGGGCTGCTCAAGCCTCTTGAAGGAGGCATCTATCGGGTGAACGAGAAAATGAAACACGACCTTAGGAACGCTGACATGGACCACGCATGCAACCTCGGAGGACTACTTGCCGACGAACTCGCCAAGGAATGTCATTGCCAGGCGTTCATCGCAGACCCCGTGGTAGTTGATGAACTTGACGAAGTGGCACGCTATACGGGCATTCCCGAAATACGCCGCAAGTCAGTATTCCACGCATTAAACAGCAAAGCCGTGTCGAGGCGCTATGCATCGTCGAAAGGAAAGGCCTATGAAGAACTTAACCTTATTGTGGCGCACATCGGGGGAGGCATTTCCGTGAGCGCCCATCGCCACGGCCGCGTCATCGACGTGAACAACGCTCTCGACGGCGAAGGTCCCTTCTCCACCGAACGTGCCGGCACACTTCCCGCAGGGCAGCTCGTTGACCTCTGCTTCAGCGGACGCTACAGCAAGACGCAGATAAAGAAGATGATACACGGGAGAGGCGGAATGACCGCATATCTCGGCACCAACGACATGATTACCATAGCTGCGGAAGCAGAAAAAGGAGAAGAGCCGTTCAAGACCCTGCTCGAAGCCATGGTTTACACTGTGGCAAAACAGATAGGAGCCATGTATGTGGCACTCGACGGAAACGTTGACGCCATCATCCTGACCGGAGGAATAGCCCACAGCACCTTCTGCATGGAGATGCTGAAGAAAAAAACGAACTATCTCGCTCCCGTCACGGTGACACCTGGCGAAAACGAGATAGAATCACTCGCCTACAACGCTCTCGGGGCATTGAGAGGCGAACTGGAAATAAAGATGTATGAATAAATACCTTGCTTAGAATGGGAAAGTATAAGTCTTCACCGTGGTAGTCGGGATGTTGTCAGGATCAGAGCTTGGTGTCGACACGTAAAGTTCGATGGTTCCGGCATTGACGTTCCTATACTCTTCAGCCACCTTGTCACAAGCCTTGATGGCTTTTGCATCGTCGCGGGAATACACGACGGCATCTCCGAAGCTCGCCTTGATAGCATCACGCATCTTCTCGCAAATCTGAAGGTTCAGCATCATTTTGTCCAAAGACATGCCTCCCTTAGGATTCACGGTATAAGCGACAAAGTCTGAAGAATCGTCGTCACTACAAGAAGTGAATGCTACTGACGTGAGAATGCAGCAAACAACTGCAAAACAAAGAATCAATGATTTTTTCATAAAGTAAATAATATATATGTTATACAAAAATTATCGCTACAAATATAACGTTATTATTTCGTTGATGCAAATAAAACAGAGTTTTTCATTGCAAAATGGCAAGATTAATTGATATGGAACAAAAAGACATTATTACATTCTTGCCGGACAACACTGGCAGAAAAAAAAGAATAGCACTGGCGTGCCCACACGACGGACATACAAAAGAAACGGTGGAAAGGGCACTAAAACAGGGCATAGCATCGTTTTCACTCTTCATTGCCGACAAGACAGACTCTTGGGCAAAGGACATGGAAAGGAGGTTCCCGTCGGAAGTGGAAACCGTAGAATGCGACAGCCAAGAGGATGCCGCGGCTAAAGCGGTGAAGATGGCGAAGAGCGGGAAGGCGGACATACTGATGAAGGGTACAATCAACACCGACGTGCTGCTACGTGCCGCCCTCGACAAGGAGCGTGGCATACTGAAGAAAGGAAAGGTGATGACACACATTGCCGTGACTTCCATACCATCCTACAAGAAACCGCTGATGTTCTCCGATGCAGCGGTCATTCCACGACCGGCACTCGAACAGTTTGACGCAATCGTGGGCTACTGCGCACAGGCAGCAAGGAAGCTCGGAGTGAAGAAGCCTAACATCGCACTAATACACTTTTCGGAAAAGAACAACGCGAAGTTTGAGCACACCTTGCACTATCAGGAGATTATCCAACGGGCAAAGGAAGGACGCTACGGGGAAGTGAACATTGGAGGACCGATGGACGTGAAGACGGCTTGCGACGCCGAGAGCGGTGCCATCAAGGGCATCACGTCATCGGTCGTGGGCAATGCCGACGTGCTGATATTCCCCAACATCGAAAGCGGCAACACGTTCTACAAGACCATAAGCCTTTTCGCCAATGCCACCACTGCAGGATGGCTCGAAGGCACTGATGTGCCGGTTATAGTGTCGTCAAGGGCTGACACTGTTGACTCAAAATTCCTCAGCCTCGCCCTCGTCTGCCGTCTTGGGGAGTAAGAAACAAAAACAATATATCAACATAACAAAAATGAAAGAATCGGAAATAACAACAACAGCCGCGACTAACCGCAAGGCGTTCGTCCAGCTCCACCTCAGCGTGGTACTGGCAGGCTTCACAGGCTTGTTCGGAAAGCTCATCACTCTTAACGAGGTTGACATTGTATGGTACAGGATGTTTTTCACCACACTGATACTCATCGTGTTCACCGGACTTCCCCGTGTAGGCTGGAAGAAGTTTTTCCAGATTGCCGGATGCGGGGCTTTGCTCGGCCTACACTGGATGCTGTTCTACTGTTCCATCAAGGCAAGCAACGTGTCGATAGGCGTGGTATGTTTTGCCCTCGTAGGCTTCTTCACCGCCATCTTCGAACCGATAATATTCAAGAGGAAGATTTCGTGGACCGAGCTACTGCTCTCACTCATCACCGTAGCCGG
>JALFCG010000107.1 GCA_022771265.1 Prevotella sp. | reverse complement strand
AGAACTTATTCAAAAGTGGGTACAGCAAACTGAACACCCTAGCAGGCTTGCCACCAAAGGTGTGGGTCTGAAGCGGTGGGAGACCGTCGAGCTTGCTCGTAAGGCCACCCCACCGCTTCAGACCCATAGCTCCGGTAGGAGCGTAAGCCTGTACATGACCATTTTCCATCCCCTTTACATATAAACTTACCATGATTCCACGGAAAATATCCGCTGTGCCAAATGAGGATTATTGTAGCAGTCCGAGGGGCTTCAAAATTTTCTAAAGCGTTAGCTCTATAATTTTGAAATTCTTTAAAGTTTTCTTAAAACTTTGAAGAATTATGGTATTTTTGCAAGGAGCAGGGGTATGTACTCTTGGACATAAACAGGAAATAAAATGAGAAGGATTATTATACGAAATATCGGAGCGTTGGAAGATGTGGATATCCGGTTGTCGGATATCAATGTCATCATTGGTCCACAGTCTCTTGGCAAGAGCACCTTGCTAAAGATATGCAGCTATTGCGCTTGGGTGGAAAAGCGGATACAACTCAGCCAGGACTATTCTGCTTTTGCCAACAGCGATTTGTTCTATCAGCGCTTAGTGGTTTTTCATAAGCTGGACCGTTACTTCCGCAAGGGGGGGTATCTGGCATATACCTCCGATACCATGTCTTTCAGTTATGACTATGATACCAGCAGGTTCTCTTTCTGTTGGAATGAAGACCATCGTTGGAATTTCCACCGTCCGGCTATCAGCTATATACCATCTGAGCGCAACTTGGTAGCAGCAATTCCCAACTGGCTTGAGGTAAGTATGCCACAAAACAATATCCGCAGTTTCATGAAGGACTGGGAGTTTGCACGGCGCGCGGAGAAAGTCAGACTGCCTATCCTCAATTTGGATGTGGCTTATCGTTATGATGATAATGTAGGCGACCAGATTATGCTCGACAGCAGCCGGTCTTTGGATTTTACCGATGCGTCCAGTGGTATTCAGTCGCTGGTGCCTCTGTATGTCTTCGTGCACTATATGTTCCGACAGTTAGACGGATATGTGCGCCCACAGACTATTAAGGATGATATGGAGGAAAACAGGCTGAGGTCTTTTCTTAACAATACACTATTGAGAAATGGGCTCGCAGCTGATGAATACGAGAGGTTAGTGGTCAACTATATGAAGGCCAATCATTGTGAGTTGTTTGTGGAAGAGCCGGAAAACAATCTTTTCCCTCCGACGCAGGTACGGTTAGTAGACTGGCTCTTGGAGTTGACAGAAAGTCATCCTGGTAGTATGCTGTCATTGGCAACACATAGTCCGTATGTGCTCAATGCTTTCTTGGAGAAAAAAAACAGTAAGACTGTTCTTGTCTTATACAGAAATACAAATGGAGCGACAAGTGTTAAGTCCTTGACGGATGAGGAACAGGACGAGGTCTATGACAATGGCATTGATGCTTTCTTTAATCTGGAAAATCTGATTTGAGTATGAGTCTGCGATTGTTAGATGTTGTCCCGGAATGTTATGTCGATACTAATGTCGTTCAGACCATCCTAAAGATGCACGGTGCCAATCACCAGAAGAGTTGCTCTATGGTGCTGAAAACGATTATAGAGAAATTTGACGGACGATTTGCTGTAGGTGTCATAGACATGGATAAGAAGGAGCCTCCTTCTCTGAACCGGTTCTCTGTAATAATAGCTAAGACTGATGAGCTAACCCTTCGTAAAGATCCAAGTCAAAACCACTATATCATCCAAATCAACCATGTGATGGAGACTTTTCTGCTACATTGCTCAAAAGATATAGATTTAGATTTGCAGGCAGAAGGATTTCCTCATGATTTGGAAGGTATGAAGCGGCTGACCAAGAGCCGCGACTCTGACAGAGATCCTGTTGTCTCGTCATTAGTTAAACGATTGTCGGCATCAGCCCCAATGACTCTACTGAAGGGAACATTGAACTATCTCCGGCTCCATCCATACGATGCGAGTGAAGCAGACTTGAAGAGGATGTTCGATACGAATTATAATAAATAGTTGTATGCCAAAGATATCTGTTGTGGTCCCCGTGTATGGGGGCGAGAAATATTTGGGAGCGTGCATAGAGAGCATTCTCGGCCAGACATTTAGGGATTTTGAGTTGCTGCTCCTTGACGACGGCAGTCCTGACCGCTCGGGTGAGATCTGTGATGAGTATGCTCGGAAGGACGGTCGTGTGAGGGTGATACATAAAGAGAATGAGGGCATCAACGCCACGCGCCGCCGCGGTGTGCAGGAGGCACAAGGAGATTGGATTGCTTTCTGTGACGATGACGACACGATGGAACCTGATGCCCTTGAGAGTATGTATGCGTTAGTTGGGGGGGGGCAGAGATTGTTTCAAGCTTTGCCATCCTTCCCGACAAGCGGTTGCCAGCTGACGCGGATTTAGACACCTGCCGAAAGGCGTTCCTCAATGGGGAGCTGTCGCCGACACCATGGGCGAAACTCTACAAGCGGGAGTTGCTCACCGATGAGGTGTTCGACTTCCCGCGGGAGATAGACGGCGAGGAGGATATGATCATGAACACGCGGTTGTTCTTCAAGACCGCCGTACCGCCAAAAGTCCTTTACAAACATGTCTATAATTTCCGCAGGAATACGGCGAGTGTCTCGCATACGAAGAAAGCGTCGGTATCACATGAGGAGGCTTTTTATCGGGCACTTTATGATTCCATTCCACAAGGGGAAAGAAGCAAATACATGAGTCAGATTGTCTTCTTGAAACTCAACGGTCTGTTCCCCATAGCCTACAATGCGCCTGAGACACTGATTGACAAGCATCAGTCCTACATGAAACAGATCGCCGATGACGCAAGAGCATGCGGATACCATTTCTCGCTGAAAGAATGGATGCTTCTCCATTCATCTTCAAAAATTTTACTCAGGTTAACCGGCTTCGCCGAGCTCGTCAGTCGGTCGCTGAAGTACCGGCTGAAAAGCAAATAGAAAGTGCTGGCTTTCTGTGGTTCAGGGTGGATAGTTACCATCAGACATCATCGGCATGGGCTTTGGCGCGTTGGGCGCAAAGGAATGCACAATCTATGTTTGGTAGGTGCATTATAATAACGAGTTGCATGATTCCCCGAGCGACATGGTGTCAGTGCGGGGAAGGGCTATTGCTTGCAAAGGCTCCGCGGAGTATGCAGGGCTTAGCGATCTTGGCGGCTTGGCGAGAAAAAGTCTCCCGCGAGGAAATTATATCTCTCGCATGATGTTTTTTCTCTCGCAAAGGCGCGGAGAACGCAAAGATTCCTTCGGAATGATCCTCTTAGCGATCTTGGCGGCTTGGCGAGAAAGATTCCCGCAAGAAATGAGGCTCTCGCCAAGGCGCGGAGGACGCCAAGGCTACGCTGAGGGTATGTAGGTCTTAGCGCCCTTTGCGGCTTGGCGAGAAAAAATATGCGAGAAATAAATATAATGCGAAAATAGACTCCTGCGATAAAAAGAAACATGCGAGAGATTTTAGCATCGTAGGTTGGAGTTATATAGATAGTTAACGCTTGGTAAAAAAATAGCTATGACAGAGAATGAAATTGCAAGTATATGTGTGGATGCAATATATGCGGTGTATAAAGAACTTGGTCCTGGCCTGCTTGAGAGTATCTATCAGAAAGTATTGCTCTATGAGTTAAAGAAGAGAGGTCTTGAGGCTGTCTCAGAATTAAAAATACCAATACATTATGACGGACTTGTTTTTGGTACGGAATTACGTGCGGATATCGTTGTCGACAATAAAGTCATACTGGAATTAAAGTCGGTTCAAGAGTTGAAGGATCTTCATTTTAAGCAAACCCTCACATATCTACGCTTGACGGGTATAAAGCTTGGTTTACTCGTAAATTTTAACTGTACTCGGCTGAAGGATGGTAACATACGTAGGATCGTTAATAATTTGTAGTTTATCCTCTCGCAAAGGCGCGAAGGACGCAAAGATTCCTGCGGAATAATTCTCTTTGCGATCTTTGCGGCTTGGCGAGAAAAGTCTCCCGCAAGGAAATAATATCGCTCGCATGATGTTTTTTTTCTCTCGCAAAGGCGCGGAGGACGCAAAGATTCCGCGGGGGTATATAGGGCTTAGCGATCTTTGCGGCTTGGCGAGAAAAGACTCCCGCAAGGAATTAATATCGCTCGCATGCTTTTTTCTCTCGCAAAGGCGCGGAGGACGCAAAGATCCCGCGGGGGTATAGGGCTTAGCGATCTTGGCGGCTTGGCGAGAAAAAATATCCCGCGATTAATGAGGCTCTCGCAAAGGCGCAGATGGCGCAAAGGCTCCGCAGGGGTATGCAGGTCTTAGCGCCCTTAGCGGCTTGGCGAGAAAAAATATCCCGCGGGAAAAAGTCTCTCGCAAAGGCGCGGAGAACGCAAAGGCTCCGCAGGGGTATATAGGGCTTAGCGATCTTAGCGGCTTGGCGAGAATAAAATATCCCGCGAGAAAAGACTCCCACGAGAAGAGAAGAAGAAATTGAGACGCAATATGGGATACACGAAAGGAATCAAGAGTAAGGATATAAGTTCTTTGAAATTCTTCAAAGTATTTGACCTGGAATCTCGAAATTCTTCAAAGTTTTCTTGATACTTTGAAGAATTGGTGGTATTTTTGCAGAAAACTTTGAAGGATTATGGAACCGACACCTAAAATCTGCGAATCGTCAGCGGAGAAGGTCATACGCCTGTATGCACGTCCTGATGTTCGTGCCGCTGTCGAAAAGATCAATGATGACTATCTTTATTGGTCTGATGCTAAATATCGTCCTCTGCCCGATGGGATGTCGGCAGAAGAGTTGTGGGCGGTAGTAAAGTTTTCCAGACGTGTCAATCAGGTATTCGAGTGGCCGAAATATCACATTACTGTATCAGTGACCAATTTTATGCAGCGTGTGTGCCATGATTTGGATATGAACTTTGGCGGCAGTTGGGGGAGTGGCAATCTGCTGCCAGAAGAAGGGCGTGAACGATACCTTATATCGTCACTGATGGAAGAGGCTATCTCTTCAAGTCAGATGGAAGGGGCTGTTACTACAAGGCGTGTAGCTAAAGAGATGCTCCGCAGAAACCAGTCACCCAAAGACCGTTCACAGCAGATGATACTGAACAACTATAGGGCTATTCAATATCTTGTAGAGCACAAAAACGACCCGCTCGACGAAGATTTTATCCTTGATGTACATCGGTTGATGACATTCAAGACGATGAAGAATGCTGAGGATGCGGGACGGTTCCGCTCGCCAAACGATGATGTCAGAGTCGTAAATGAGATTACTGGAGAGATTGTGCATACTCCACCTGCTGCCCGCGGGATACCGGTATTTATCGAAGCGTTGTGTGAGTTTGCCAATCATGAGCAGGACCCTGTTTTTATTCATCCTATTATCAAGGCAATTATTCTTCATTTCATGATTGCTTACGTACACCCGTTCGTTGACGGAAACGGCCGGACAGCGAGGGCACTGTTCTACTGGTACATGCTCAAACAGGGCTATTGGCTGATGGAATATCTCTCTATCTCACGTATTATCTATAGAAGTAAAACAAGTTATGAGAATGCTTTTCTCTGCACTGAGAATGACGGCATGGATATGGGCTATTTTATCAATTACCATCTGAAGGTGATGTCGCAGTCGTTCAAAGAATTGCGGGAGTATATTCAAAGGAAGAAAATATCCATTCATGAAGTGGCATCCTTGCCCAACATGCAAGGACTCAATCGTCGGCAGATAGAAATCCTGACAGTGTTCAATGTAGACCCCGGTACGATGATGACTGTGAAAGAAGTGCAGAACCGCTTTGGTGTTAGTGATCCGACGGCAAGACAAGATCTTATGATCCTTGTCGGAAAAGGCTTTCTCACAGAGATAGATATCAATAAAGTGAAAAAGGGATTTGTTAAGGCTGTCGAGCCTGTTGAGGCAAAGGTTAAAGAGGCAGATAAGGAGTGATTGCCTTATGGTTTTTATCATCCTTTTCGCGCTATGCCGCAAAGGATCCGCAAAGAATATCCTGTTCTTGAAGAATCCCTTGGCGGAATCTTAGCGTCCTTTGCGGCTTGACGAGAAAAGGAACAATGCTCGCGGGAGGGTCTCTCTCTCGCCAAGCCACAAAGGACGCAATATTTTCCAAGCGCTTAGGATGAAGGTTTGTTGGTTGGAATTGTCGTATTATGAAATACTTTTCTTAACTTTGTACGCAAAGCCACTACTAAATGGTTAGTGTATGGCTTTCTTGCGTTCAATAACAAAATATTAATGTAAGGACAAACAAATGATAACAAAAGGACAATTAAATAAGCAACTGCTGGAAACAGTATTAGGAAAGGACAACAAATTCATCTCTGAAGAAGAGAAACAAGATATTGCTGCAAAATTCAAAGAACTTGATGTTAAAGCGGAAGAGTTGAGTTATGAGGATTGGAACTATATACTGTCAGCAATTAAAGACAGAAACACACGCAATATTACAATAATGATTGCTAAACAAATGTAGGAAACAAGCGTTCGACAATGAAGATTGCACTCATCACAACCATCACTCCTGCCTCGGAGAACATTAGGGGAACTTCGGCACTGCCTTACCACTTGATGGCGAAAAGAAGCAAGGACATTAAGGTTGAGATTTTCAGCTACAATGTCAACCAGCTCCCGCAAGAAAAAATCCATCAGGTGGAGCAGGAGCTTGGCGTGAGGATTCGCCTCATGCCGCTGCCACACTGGCTGTTGTGGCTGGTTCGGCTTCACCTGCTGATGCTCCGCGTCTTCCTGCCCTTACCCTATCTGAGCTATCTTCGCTTGCCGAAAAGAATGGTGGAGGAGATTAAGAACGGGCATCCTGATGGCATTTGGATATACGGCGAGGAGATTGGCGGCATTATGGCCCAATTCGCAGGCTACAGGCGCGTGCTCATGGGGCCTGATAGTGAGGCATTGTATTATTATCGGATGCTCGGTGAGAGGTTTGTTGTAAAAGACTGGAGGATGTACGTGCGCCAGACGGCCATGTACCCGAAATACCTGAGGCTGGAAAGGAGTTTCCTCTCCGACGAGAAATCCCTTTACTGTGTCGTGGGGGAGGCCGATGCCGAGTTTGTCCATCGCATGAATCCCCAATGCAAAACCATCTTCCTCAGGCATCCCCACTATGAGGTGGCACGGCGAGATGGGGACGCTGTCCATTTCCACCAGCCCATAAGGCTGCTGATAGCGGGGAGATACGACCTCTACATGCGTCAGAGTGCGGACGAGCTTATCGGGGCTTTGTGCCGTTGTGGAAAGGGGACGTCAAGGGAGTCCTATGAGGTGACGTTCTTGGGCAAGGGATGGGAAGAGCTTGCAGACAGTATGCGCCGGGCGGGCTGGAATGTCAGCCATGTCACTTTTGCACCCAACTATGTGGAAGAGGTGATGAGGCATGATGTGCAGCTGGTGCCCATCTCTATAGGTACAGGCACGAAGGGTAAGGTGTTGGATGCACTCTCCAATGGGCTGTTGGTCATCGGCACGCCATACGCCATGGAGAATGTCGCTGTGGAAGACGGCGTGTCGTGCATTGAGTATCGGAGTCCCGAGAGGGTGGTTGAGGTCTTGGCAGACATGCCCCTCCGCCTTCCGTTCTATGAGCAGATGGCGGAAAGAGGGCGGCAGTCTGTGCTGGCTGTGCACCAGCGGGAGCGAGTGTCCAAACAGTTCTTTGATTTGTTTCTTTCAAAAAATTATCTTTGATGTAGAGAATCATGTGGCTTTATCTTCTTATATTTTCCATACCTGTATTATTCTATTATTTACGGGTTAAAAGTCAGAGCCAGCTGGTTTTCCTGGCCTGCTACCTGCTGATTCTGGCCCTGTTTGTTGGCATGTCGGACATGTTTGGAGGCTACGACCGCTATATCTACGGAGAAGCGTTTGATTCCATAGCCGACACGACAACAGAGCATGGAAGCTACAGTGCCAACAATGTCTTTGATTATTTCCCAAGTGAGCCGGGCTATACGCTACTGAATATTTTCATATCTTTCTTCACGGCCAACCGCTATATCTTCATCTTGGTCATCACTTTCCTCATCTATACGTTGCTGTTCGTTTCCTTGAAGAAGTATGCCGACAACTACGCCTTTGCCGTGATTCTGTTCATGGGGCTGTGGTTCTATTTCTCTTTCACCTATTTGCGGCAGGTCTTGGGGGCCACCATCGTGTGGCTGTCGATAGACTATATTGCCCAGCGACGATTTTGGAAGTTCCTGTTGGTGGTCTTGATAGCGATGTCGGTCCACAAGTCGGCCATCATCTTCTTTCCAGTCTATTTCATCCCGATGCGCAAATTCCCTCCCAGGAAGATTATCCGGTTGATGTTGTTGGTGCTGTTGGTGGGAATCTCTCCCATCCCCAACGCATTGTTCTCTGCCTACGGCGATGTGTCGAGTGTGGAGATGCAGAAGGACTATTCCGCTACTGGCGGCTTCCGCATTGCTTATGCCTTGGAGGCCTTCTTCTTCATTTATTTCATCATTAGCCGCTATCGGTATGTCAAGACCGACCGACAGAGTATCGTCATGCTCAATATGGCTTTGCTTTTCTGTGCCACTCTGCTGTTCTTTGTCCGTTCTGAGAATGGCGGACGCCTGAGTTGGTATTATATGATAGGATTAATCGTGACCATCTCCCAGCTTGCCACAACAGGTGTCAACAAAAGGCAAGTGTCCCTTTTCATGATTGCTTTGTGCCTGTTCCTCAATGCAAGAATCTATAATTCTTGGCAGGTGTTTCTCAACCTGTATCCCTATAAGACATTCCTGACAGATGGCTTCCGGAGGGGGGATTACAGCTATATCAACTACGAATACGACGAGGGCTATACGAATGATAAGTTGTATCGCGCTCCGTTCCGTTTTGAAATCAACTTTTGATGGGCAGAAGAAGAAATTCCACCATGGAGGCACTGCGCATCCTGTCGATGTTGTTGGTGCTGTTGGTGCATGCCACTTTCATGGCCACAGGACTTCCAGACGGGGGCTTGTTGCACGACCGTCCTTTGGTAGGATTCGCACTCTATCTGCAAGCGGCTCTGTCGGTGGTCTGTGTCAATGTCTTTGTGTTGCTGTCGGGCTGGTATGGCATTCATTGGCATCCCAAACGGTTGGCCGGCCTGATGTTTCAGGTCCTTTTCTTTGCTCTGCTGGTTTATCTGGCACTTGTCATAGCGGAGCCATCCCGCTATCTCAATTTGGATGACATGGGTACCATCTTGATGATTCATTCCAGTGACTATTGGTTTGTCAAATCCTACATCATCCTGTTTATTCTCTCACCAGCCTTGAATCTGTTCATTGAAAGGGTCTCGAGGCATCAACTGCTCCTTACCCTCGTGGCCTTCTACCTCTTCCAGACGGTCTACGGCTGGCTGAGCATCGATGGGGCTGTGGAATTGGCCGGCGGTTATTCTGCCCTGTCTTTTATGGGTCTGTATATGTTGTCTCAATATGTGCGGCGCTATGTGTACGGAGAAGCTGAATTCCAGGCCAAGGCCCACAAGAGCAGAGCTTTCATGGCCTTGTATCTGGGCATCTGTCTCGTTCATGCGGTGACTGCATTCTTCGTGACGCGAATGGGGTTCCCGGTGGCTGGTAGAATCTTCACCTATACCAATCCTTTGGTCATCGTGGAGAGCCTGTGCCTCCTGCTGTCTTTCGCCACCATGAAACCCACATACAGCAGACTTGTCAATTGGATTGCGGCCTCGAGCCTTGCCGTCTATCTCCTGCATGCCGACGAGTTGCTCCTGCGCCCCTATTATGCCCATTACATTGGCCTTATCTTCCATCAACATTCCTATCCTGTCTATTTGGCTTGCGTGGTGGGCATCATTGTCGTTGTGTACCTGTCGGCCTTGTTGCTTGACCAGGTGAGGAAATTCGTTTGGAATAAAATAGCAACCCTGGCATGGAGACAATGATAACCCTGCTCACCCCTACCTACAACCGCGCCCGTTTGTTGCCAAGGCTTTATGAGAGCCTGCGCCGGCAGACCTATAAAAACTTTGAATGGGTGATCGTGGATGATGGGTCCACTGACGGCACGCACAATGTGGTGGAGGAAACCGCTCGACATAGTCCTTTCCCTATACATTACCATTATAAGGAGAACGGTGGGAAGCACACTGCGGTCAACAAGGGTGTGAGGGAGGCAAGGGGTGAGCTTGTGTTCATAGCCGACAGCGACGACATGCTCCTCCCTGATTCCCTCCAGCGTGTGGCTGAAGAGTATGCACAAGTGGCGAAAGACGACAGTTTCTGCGGCGTATGCGGGCTTGACTGCGACCTCAGTGGGAAGATTATTGGCAGTGGCCTCAAGCAAGAGTGGATAGATGCCAACGCCGTGCAGTTGCGTACACGATACGGGGTGACGGGAGATTTGAAGGAAGTCTTCAAAACATCTGTGCTGAAAGAGTTCCCTTTCCCCGAGATTCCAGGCGAGCGGTTCTGTCCCGAGGCATTAGTATGGAACAGGATAGCAAGGAAATATAAGTTACGGTATTTCAATCGTCCCATCTATCAGGTGGAATACCAGGAAGGTGGTCTCACGTCGAATATCGTCCGCATTCGCATGAAGAGTCCTATAGCCTCTATGATGACTTACGCGGAGATGCTTGACTATCCCATTCCTATGCGTGAGAAAATGAAGGCCGCTGTAAACTTTTTTAGATTCAAGGCGTGTATGACGGCAGAGCATGCCCATGAAGTGGGTCCTGCGATTCCCACTGTACCCCTTGCTTGGTATTGGGCGAGGCCATTGGGATTGTTGATGCACATGAGAGATAGTAAAATGAACAAATTGTTATATTGTTGTTGCCCATGAAGATTCTTCAAGTGATTACCTCCCTTTGCACGGGTGGTGCTGAGACACTTGTCGTCAACCTTGTACCCCGTTTGAGGGCTATGGGTAATGATGTCGACGTGTGTGTGTTCAACGGCGTTGAGACACCACTGATGGCAAGACTGAGGAAAGAAAATCCCGGAATACGGATATGGAAACTCGGCCATGGATACTACAGCCCGCTTTACATACTGAAACTGGTGAGGATCATGCGGAGATATGACATCGTGCATACTCACAACTCTTCACCTCAGCTTTTCGTGGCTGCAGCTTCGCTGTTATGTTCCGTCGGGCTCTGCACAACGGAACATAACACTTCCAACCGCAAACGCCGTTGGAAGTGGTATGCGCCCATAGAGAGCTGGATGTACTCACAGTACAGTTATATCATCTGCATCTCGAAGATCGCGGAGGATAAGCTGCGCGAATACATGGGTGGTAAATGGATGGACGGCCAGTCGCCTTACTATCATCGCATATCTACGATTAACAATGGTGTGGATGTCGGGAAGATATACAATGCCCAGCCGGATGCTGAACTGTTGCGTAAGAAAGGTCATCGCAGTGCCATCGTCATGGTTGCGGGGTTTCGGGAGCAAAAGGACCAGGACACGTTAGTGCGGGCGATGGCGCTACTTGACAGTCAGCAGTACGAGCTGTGGCTTGTGGGTGTAGGCACCCGCCAGCAGGAGGTCGAGGCGCTGGCACGGCAGACGGGGGTCAGTGACCGTGTCCGGTTCTTGGGTCTGCGTATGGATGTGCCCAACGTACTGCGTGCCGGGGATATTATCGTCATGTCGAGCCACTGGGAGGGACTGTCGCTGTCGAATATCGAGGGCATGGCAGCCGGGAAGCCATTCATCGCCTCCGACGTGAACGGACTGCGGGAGGTTACGAAGGACTATGGCCTGCTGTTCCCCGAAGGCGATGCCGGGACATTGGCGAAAGAAATACAGCAGTTGAGCGATGACCCAGCATATTATCAGTCCGTAGCCGACAGATGCTATCAAAGGGCGAGAGAGTACGACATCAAGGAAACGGCAGAGAAGTACTACAAGACATACACTAAGCTCATGAACCGACATTTAAAATCTTAAGATGATGGAAAAGAAGAAGTTAATACGTGTCACCACTCACGACATATCCCTCAATGGATTGCTTGAGGGACAGCTGAAGTTCCTGAACCAATACTATGACGTGATAGGTTTAGCTAAGGACACGGGAGAGCTGGACACCGTCAGGCAGCGGGAAGGAATACGCTGCATTGATGTGCCCATGGAGCGAGAAATCTCAATACGAAAGGACGCCAAGGCCCTATACATATTATATAAGCTCTTCCGTAAGGAGAAACCGTGGATGGTACACTCCAACACGCCTAAGGGCTCTCTGCTCTCAATGATTGCTGCTTGGGCAGCACGCGTGCCGAGGAGGGTGTACCTCGTGACGGGACTGCGCTACCAGGGTGCCCACGGACTGTTGAGAACCGTTCTGAAGACTATGGAACGGATAACCTGTTCGTTTGCCACCAATGTCATTCCCGAGGGACAGGGCGTTCTGCACACCCTCCAGACCGACCATATCACCGCCAAACCGCTGAAGGTCATACACTACGGCAACATCAACGGCAAGGACACAAAGCATCTGTCGCGCCGTCAGACCGTTGCCGACAACTTGCATATTAGTCCTGACGCCGTCACCGATAACGACATGGCGGAATACCGGCAGACAGTGCGCAGGCAATTGGGATTCACCGACGACGACTTCGTGTTTATCTTCATCGGACGTATCGTCACCGACAAGGGCATGACGGAGTTGTCGCGGGCTATGAAGACACTCAGCGACAGGCATCCCAATGTGCGACTGCTCCTCGTGGGAACGATGGAGAAGGGCGACGCCATCGCTGATGATGTCCACGACTACCTGCTCAACAGTAAGAACGTGAAATACGTGGGCAGCCAGACCGATGTGCGCCCGTTCCTCATGGCCGCCGACGCACTGGTCTTCCCGAGCTACCGCGAGGGATTCCCCAACGTGCCGATGGAGGCGGGAGCCATGGATCTGCCATGTATCGTCACCGACATCAACGGATCCAACGAGATTATCCGCGACGGACTAAACGGAAAGATCATTGAGGCTCCGCTCGATGGCCACGGCCGCCACGTCCACGACATCACCCCCGCTCTGACCAAGACAATGGAGTGGTTTATCCTCCACCCCGCCGAGATCAGCCGCATGAGTCGCAACGCCCGCAGGATGATAAAGGAGAGATATGAGCAGAGGAATGTGTGGAATGCCCTGTTAGCGTTCTATCGTTCGCTGGAGTGACCGCTCTGCACTGCCAACACCAAGAAGGCTGTCTAACGTGAAGAGATATGGAAAATATAGAAATAAGATGGATACAGCGGCTAAGCACCTATAAGAAGGCGTTAGCCCGTCTGAAAGAAACAGTGGAACAATATCACCATAGAGGATTGTCTGCGCTTGAAAAAGATGGGATGATTCAAAGATTTGAATATACCCAAGAACTTGCATGGGAGGTCTTGAAAAACTATCTTGAATACCAAGGCGGAACAGAGAAGATGATGGGTTCAAGAGATGTGATCCGACAAGCTGTCGTTTCTGGATTAATCGACAATGCTGCGCCTTGGTTTGACATGTTGGAAAGTAGGAACACCACTGCTCATGTCTATGATGAGGAAACGGAGACGAATGTGATAGACCAGATTCTGACAACATTCTATCCGATTCTGAAAGATCTTGCTGCAAAGATGGAAAAGAGAATTTAATCATGCAATATGGACTGAAAGAGCAATATATCGATGAGCTGCGGGGCATTCTTGGTAATATCCCCAGCATTGAGGAGGTCATGCTGTATGGCTCGCGTGCCCGCGGCGACTATGGCAGAGGCTCCGACATTGATATCTGCCTCAAAGGAGCGCAGATAACATCTTCAGATGTCGTCAGTCTTAAAACCGCCCTGTACGAATCCCGAATCCCCTATTTCTTTGACGTGTGTGTATGGAACCATATAAAGAATGAGAATTTCAGGAACAATATAACCAGAGACGGGAAGGTTATATACAAGCGCTAAAATGCTTTAGTGTATATGGATGTATACATTGGTAAACGTAGAAAGTCAAGTATTAACCCTGATTAGGGTGCGACGGGGATTGTGGGAGGATATGCCAAAAGGATGGATAAAAAATAGACAAGATTTGTAGTTGTTAACGAGAAAATATCATAACTTTGCAAAAAAACGATTATGAAAGCAGTTTCTATAGACTATAATGAAGCGACCTATCTGTGGTCGATCCTTGAAAATCTCAGAGATAAGGTGAATATAGCAATTATCAAAAGATTATGTGATGCTTTGCTTCATTCAAGAATGGGCCAGCAGTTAACAAGCCGAAGTGGAATCGTTGGTTTATGCGCTGATGCTTGAATCTGATGAATTTGAATGATGATAGAAAGGTGCTATAAAATTTTCCAATGTCTAAGGTTATCTGATCAGCAGTTATAGAGAAGGCAATTGCAGAGTCCGGGGGATTCTTTAAGATCGCACCTTTGATTTATTGATAGGTCGTACATTCTTTTTTATGAAATGACAATGGTAACTGACTTAATTATGCATTTCAAGAAGGAGATGAAAACTACTTTTTTATAAATTTGGGTTAAACCTGAGGATTATTAATGATATAAGATTATAAGTGATGTATCAGCACTTTTTCAAACGTATACTAGATTTCGTTATCTCGTTGATTGTTATTATTTGTCTGTCTCCTTTTCTTATTATAGTGTCCGTATATCTACATTTTGTCAATGAAGGCGCGGGCGTGTTTTTTCTTCAACCAAGACCTGGATATAAGGGGAAGATCTTTAATGTCATTAAGTTTAAAACGATGAATGACAAAAGAGGGAAAGATGGTGAATTGCTCCCAGATTTACAGCGGATAACAAAGATAGGTCAATTTCTTAGAAAAACTTCTATTGATGAACTTCCACAATTTTTCAATGTATTGATAGGAGACATGAGTCTTATAGGACCACGCCCACTCTTAGTCAAATATCTGCCCTTGTATTCAAAGGAGCAAATGAGAAGACATGATGTAATGCCTGGTATTACGGGTTGGGCCCAATGCCATGGGAGGAACAATCTTTCTTGGACAGATAAGTTTAAATTGGATGTGTGGTATGTTGATCATATTTCTTTCTTGACAGATCTTAAAGTAATATGGTATACAATTATGACAGTATTGTCTCGAAAAGGCATTAATACAGAAAAAAATAATGCTATAGAGACGATGGATGATTTTAATGGACACAATTGATAATGGATGCAATTAATTCATTTATTCAAACTCCAGCTTTTATCCTTAATGAAGAGGAAGTCGTTCGGAATATCAACGGATTTAAGTCTGCTTTAGATTCCCGGTTTCCCAAAAATATCATTGGATATTCGGTGAAGACTAATTCATTACCATACATGTTGCGGATAGCGAGGGAACATGGATGTTATGCGGAAGTCGTTTCATACCACGAATACCGGCTGGCTCTTGCGATAGGTTTTCCTTCATTGAATATTATTTATAATGGCCCATTGAAGTCGAAGGAAACTTTTCTTGAAGCTATTGAAAATGGCGCAGTCGTTAATATTGAAAACTGGCGTGAAATATGCTGGTTGAAAGATCTTCCTAAAGATAAAGAATACGGAGTAGGAATACGTATTAATATAAATATCTCCGTTGTTTCTCAAGAAGATGAGGCCTGCCCAAATGACGACAGTCGCTTTGGATTTTCATATGAGTCAGGTGAACTGAAGAAAGCGATTGATATGATTAAACAGTTGGGCAATGTCCGTCTGAAGGGCATTCACAGCCACAGAGAACCTAAGACACGAAGTGTGGGATTCTATTCGAGAGTGATAAAATATGTCCAAAACATTATCATAAAAAATGGTATTCAGTTAGACTATTGGGATCTTGGTGGTGGATTCTTTGGTATGATGCCAGGAAAGCCAAGCTATCAAAATTATGTAGATTCCTTTTATAGTGCTTTGTGTCCTGAACTGAGAAAACTCTGTTTTATTGGCGCAACCGACAAACCCTGTGGAGTGCGTACAGTCGCTAACCCAAAACAGTTGCTAAACGGTACATGAAGAAAGGGATGTCTCTAACTCCTTTCACCTGCGACCGGAAGCATTTGATCTTTGAGTTGAGTGACTCAGC
>JALFCG010000094.1 GCA_022771265.1 Prevotella sp. | reverse complement strand
AGTTGACAAAAATTGCCGACGTGTCGTTCCTGCGCAGCTCGTGGGAGATATTCATCCGTCCTGTAGAAGGTACGCTAAGACTGAAGTCAAAGCGCAACACGCTCATCACCGCCGGCAAAGGCAATGCCGTCATACCAAAGGGCTGCATGTCGAAAGCAAGGGCCTTCACTAAGGAGGGTATCATCAAATTTGGCTTTAAGAGCACCCAGGACTTGAACTGCACAAAAAACCAGAAGGTGCTTAGCTTGATTGAGGATTTCTGCGGAACAATCGGAACCAGTGTAGATTCTACCATAGCAGCTATGAATGGTTTGACTGGTGTCAACAGCGAAATAGACAACCTGACGATTACGTTGCAAACTATCAACGGCTACTTGAACGAAAATGGCAAAGCCGCCTTTCACATCAACAATGTTAACGAAATTAACAAAAGTCATGTGAAGACAATATTGAACGGAAACATACCAGAATTTAATGAAGAGCATATCAACGGACATACCCATGACGCAGAGATAAAGCAATTTATCAACGACCTAAAAGATGTCAAAGACCAGATTAACAAAATTAATGAGTTTCCGGACAATCCGATAGAAAGTTTGAAGAAGATAGCGAAGAATTTTATTTACAAGCCATTGAATCTGAACGTTGCAAATATCGATAACTATTCGACAATTTTCCAAAACGGAAACGCCAACAGTATCTTTGGGGCTACTAAAAATCCCCAAGGCAATGATGATTATTATATAGGCTTGCCTGACGATAATACAAAAAAGGTATTCTATCGTAAGGTCGCGTACAAAATAATTAATGAACTCGGTTTATATAACCCGCCGGCAGGTGATAATCCGGTTAATAATATCGATGAGTTAAGTAATAATCAAACCTGGGTAAATTTTGTTAATGGCATTAGAGTTGGAGATGGAGAAGCTGGTGAAGATAAGTTTTTACCAATAAAAAAGACGATAGACAAGTTGTCGCAGGGATTTTTTAATTTCTCCACCTACGGACTGTCGCTTAATGGATTTACTTGTGGCGCAATAGGCAGATTATTGAACTTAGATGGCGTGTCAGGACCAACAGCGCCATGGAACGTTGCATCTAAGGGCAAGGTGCTGATTTCCAATAGCGCCGACACAACAATGAACCTGAAAGACGATTCCTCTGGTTGGGAGTCCTTGGACAACGCAAATATTGACAACATCCAGACAACACTTAAAAGTGATAAGTTTATATCACAAGCTGCGCTGAATAATTTACAGAACCCTCAAGTAGTGATTAATAACGCAAATCATTAACTAAAGACAGGACATACATTATGGATACAATACTCGACGACATAAAGGACGCGCTCAACAGTTTTGAAAACTGTGTGAAAAAGGACCTTGAGGAGATTAGGCAGCAGAAGAGTGACATAATGAGAATGAAAGAGGAACTCTACAACACTGCCAAAAACATAAAATACCTGCGTGACAACGGAACGCTGATAGTATCGGCACCGAACATCATTCTCGGAAATGTTGACCACTCGGGAAACCTCATTGCCGAAGGAGGCGGATCGACAGTGACCATACGTGCCAACAACATCTCGCTTGAAGGTGTAGGAACACCACTCGTGGGAGGAAACATCGTGCAAAGGGCTGCAAGCATAAGAAGCATTGCCGTTGACCCAGGAAGCGACGGAATGGAAAACGTCGTTTGCGACAGGTCGGAAATAGTGTGCCAAGCCAACGGCATCACACTACAGGCCGACAGCGACAAGGGCGCCTTCGTCAGTTCACCGGCGGCATTGTCGGGCATCACCTTCAGCTCCGACTCTTCCATCAATGTCAATGCTACACCAAGCAACAGCATGAAAAGCAAGGACATCGAGACAAAGACAAAGAGCCTCGACGAAGCGGCGAACTCACTGAAAAGCGAGATAAGCAAAAACAGGAAGAACATCGACAGCCTGATGAAGGACCTGGCAAAGATACTCGACGAGCAGGAGGACATGAACGACAACCCTATCCACCTCAGCAGCAGCCATCCTGACTTAGAGGAGCTGCACGAGCAGTACGAAGAACTGGAACTGCAGCTGCTTGCCGCACTCAACCGCCACATATACCTCGTGTCGCAACAGGCGGAAATCAACCGTCGCAACGACGCACTGAAGGATATAAAGAAAAACCTCTCGTCGAAAAGCTCATCCTTTGCCAAGGAAACGACAGACGCCTTCATCTCCGTGAAGTCGGAAAAAATCATGTTTACAGCCATCGACGGCGACGGCAACCTGCGCGACAACGACAAAGCATTGTTCCGAGTGCAGTCGCCTAACATCTCATTTGTGGCACAGGACAAGGACGCGGCACTGGTGAAGGACAGCACGTTCAGCGTCAACTCACAGAATGTAAGCATCTCAACAGCAACGGCAAAGTACGACGAGAAACGCGAGAAAGGCGACGTCACTGCCATCGGCGACGTCACCATAACATCGAAAAACGTAACCGTAGAGGCTGTTGACCGAGAACTGAAGGACAAGAAGCTCGAGGAAAAAGCCCTGACGAAAGACTCGAAGTTCAACCTGAGGATGGAGAGCATCACCGCTGAAGCTACCGACACCGAAGGCAAATCGACGGGAAACATCTCGCTGAACGCAAAGGAAATAAAGGCGGCTGCCATGAACGTGGACAAGGAAAGCCGCAAGGACAAGGAACTCGCACAAAACAGCCAGATGGTGCTGATAGCCGACAAGATGCTCGTAGGAAGCAGCGACAAACAGACGAAGAGCCAACTCGTGCAGGTGGCGTCGGACAAGGTGAGCGTCATAGCCACCACCACTGCCGAGGTGCAGCAAGGCGAGGCGAAGGCTGTGGTCACCCTCGACGGCGGCAACATCACCCTTGGCGCAAGCAAGAACGAAATCAACGGCGACACCACCATCGCGGGAAAGGCGGACATCAAGGGCGAGACAACAGCTCCCTCCGGTTCGTTCAAGTCGCTTGAGGCAGGCTCGTCGTTCAAGTCACCAAACATCTCCGACGGCATGGGTGCCCCGTCATCATCAAGCCCGGGCAAGCCTTCGGCAAAGTTGAAGGAAGAAGAAGTGAAAAAAGAAAGTACACAATAAAGAAAAACAGATATGGGAAAATTTGTATGTGCAGGAGCATTGCTTAAATGCTCATTCGGAATGGCTCCCAGCTCGTTCTTGGTTGCCGATCCAACGCGCCCTATGGTACAGAACAAACCTGCAGGCAACATCATGGACAATAAACCGATAGTAAACATCGCGCCCTTCGGCATGTGCCGTAGCCTGAGCAATCCCACAGTAGCTTCTGCCACGTCGGCAGCGGCCGGAGTACTAACCCCAATGCCCTGTATGCCGGTGATAGCGGCTCCATGGTCGCCCGGAGGCAAAGAGAAGTTCAGCAATTTCCCTGCCCTGCTTGACAACTGCAAGTGCATGTGCAACTGGGGAGGACAAATCACGGTGACAATGCCAGGAAACGCATGTGACGCAACTGGAAAATAAAAAAGCTGTATATGAAAAGATCGGTAACAACAATGATAAGCGACATGCAGAGCAGGCTCACAGGCTTTCTCTCGATGATGTCGTACGGCTACTGCCAACTGTGTGTAAAGGCTGACCCCTCGTCGCTGCTCGGTTTTGAGGAAGACATTAACGGTATTACCGCGACAATCGAACAGCTGGCCCACATCGCCACTCACGAAGAGCCGGAGAACGAGGACAAACTCGAGGTCTATCCACTTCAGGCAAGCAACCTGCCCTATATCATGAAGGGCATCAAGAACATTCACCCGGAGTTCAAGCAGTCGCTGGAAACCTACTCCAACGCCGACAAGGACGACGACAGCCTTGAGTCGAAATACCTTAGGCTGACCATGCCTGAGGTGAACGACGACAGGCGTGACATCCTGAACACCGCCATCGACGCCCTTGACACGGAATGCAAACTGAAGTTCGACGGCATCAAAGTCAAGTATATGGCGAAAATCACAAAAGAACTCATCAACGACGACCCGAAAAACCTCGACGAGGCTAAGGAGGAGGTGGATGCCCTGGCTGAGCAGTTCAGCCAGATGCGACAGCAACTCACCGACGACAAGAAGAAAGAAGTGGAAGAGGCTTACCAGCGATGGCTCACGAAAGAGGGCAACAAACAGGCTGCCAAAGCCCAAGCTATACGCCACGATGCCATCGGACAATCGCTGAGAATGGATTGACCATATTCCGGAATGTTAAATTATCAGAAAAATAACAAGAAATAAATATCATTCTTCGTAATTACCAAGATTATTTTTTAATTTTGCAGACAATTTACACCTATTTTATATGAAGGAAACGCTTAACACAATTGCTCAATCATTCGCAGAAGAATATTGCAGCGACGCCATCTATCCGGCACACCTCTTCAAGGCAGCCCTGCACAAGGACGTGGGACTGGTGAAGTTTATTGAGTCAGACCTCGACAAGGACTATTATTACCTGCAGGACTGGGCTGACGTACAGATGCAGCTCTCCCCGCGTGCCGTTAGACCAATGCGCAACCTCGAACTGTCGGCGGAAGCTATAGCCGTCATGGACGAGGCGGAGGAATACAAGATGAAGTTCGGACTCGAAGAGACCAACGAGATATGTGTGCTCGCAGCACTCGTGACACCTGGAGTGGGATTCTCCTTCGACCAGCTGAAGACCCTGCCGCTCACCGCAGCTGAGATAAGCGAGAAGATGGGGGCAGGTGCAGAGGCTTCAACCCCATGCTATGAACCTACTCCAGGAGCTGGACCAAAGGGCAGCTCCAACGGTGCAGAGGCTTATTGCATCGACAAGGTGAAGCAGGCAAGGGAAGGAAAGCTCGGAGTGATTGTGGGATTTGAGAAAGAGCTGGAAACAGTGTTCGAAACCCTCGGACGAAAGACTAAGTCAAGCCTGCTCGTCACAGGTGAGGCTGGCGTGGGCAAGACGGCTCTCATTGAGGCTTTCGCCACACGCATCGCCAACAACCAGGTGCCTGACTTCCTTCAGGACGCTGCGGTGATGGAAATCGACCTTGCCGCCATCAGCGCCGACGCACAGTACAAGGGAGAAGTGGAAAACCGCTTCAAGAACATACTGAAGATGATGAACGACCGTCGCGGCAGCGGCAGTGCTGTGCTCGTCATCGAAAGCATCGACAAACTGTTCGACAAGCAAGGGTCGCTCTACGGCTGCTCCTCAATGCTGAAGCAGGAACTGACACGCGGACAGCTACAGCTGCTCGCCACCTCAAGCATCGACGGCTTCACAAAAAACATCGAAACCGACAAGGAGATGACAAGCAAGCTCGAGAAACTCACCGTCGAGGAACCTACCGCCGACCTCTGCCTTGAGATTCTCAAAGGCGCACTGCCTGCCTACGAGCAGTTCCACGGCATCACCATCGCCGAGGAAGTGATGGGCGATGCCATACGACTTGCAAAGCGTTACCTCAGCGAAAAGGCACTGCCCGACTCAGCCTTTGACCTCATCGACCGCTCGATGGCGGCATTGAAGATACAGAACAACAAGACAGAAGACGCCGAGCAGCGCCGTCAAGCCCTTGCCACCTCCGACATGGAGGCTGTGGTGGCAAAGCAGACAGGCATTCCTCTCGGAAAGGTGCAGACTTCTGAGCGCGACCGTCTCCTTGGTGCTGAAGACACCCTGAAGGAGCGAGTAATCGGTCAGGACCACGCCATAAAGAAAGTGCTCGACAGCGTGTTTGAGTCACGCTCTGGCCTCAACAAGAAAGGACAGCCGATGGGGTCGTTCTTCTTCCTCGGCCCGACCGGTACCGGTAAGACCGAGCTGTCAAAGGCGTTGGCTGCCTTCCTCTTCGGCGACGAGTCGGCACTGGTGCGTTTCGACATGTCGGAATTCAAGGAAGAACATTCGGTTGCACTGCTCTACGGTGCGCCTCCGGGATATGTAGGTTACGAGGAAGGCGGATTGCTCGTCAACAAGATTCGACAGAACCCTTACAGCGTAGTGCTGTTCGACGAGATTGAGAAAGCCCACAAGTCAGTGTTCGACCTGTTCCTGCAGATTCTCGACGAAGGCAAGCTCCACGACCGTCTGGGCCGCGTCGGCGACTTCTCCAATGCGCTTATACTTTTCACCTCCAACATCGGAAGCCAGTACATCGCAAAGAAATTCCAGGAAGGCACCATCCCGACCAACACCGAGATGATGGACATCATGCAGCAATACTTCCGTCCGGAATTCCTCGCACGCCTGACCGAGATTGTTCCGTTCTCACCAATCACCGAAGAGACCGTGGTCAAGATTTTCGACATCCATCTGAAGGGACTGTTGAAGCTCCTTGCCGAACAGGACATGAAGCTCGAGATGACCGACGAGGTGAAGGCAAAGATTGCCATGAAAGGCTTCGACCCCCAATATGGCGCACGCCAGATTATCGGCAACATACGCAAGGACCTCCGCCACCCGCTCTCGAAACTCATCATCGCAGGCAAGGTAAAAGGCGGCGACACAATAGTCGTTGGTATCGACGGCGACGAACTGAAGTTTGAAGTAAAACAATAGTATTAACATAAATAAATAGAATTTGCTATGGCAATAAAAGAAAATTTCATCTCTATGGCTCCAGATGAGGAGTCTGGAGCAAAAGTGTCATTAATCGACAACAACAAGACACTCATGATTGACCAGTACACTTCTGACGTGGAACCTGGAAACCCTGAACTGGTTGAGGACATCCAGAACATCAACGACGCTTTCGCTCACTTCAAGCCAAGCGTGGAGGTTGACTTCATCGACGAGGATGGTGGCTCGGTCAACGAGACACTGAAGTTCGGCGAACTGCGCGACTTCGAAGCTAACGGCGGAAAAGGACGCTTGGTGGAGAACAGCACATTCCTCTCCGGCGTAAAGCAGAAAATCGACACTAACGTGAAGATTCGCAAGAGCATCGAGCAAAACCGCAAGCTTCGCGACATACTCAAGGAAGCAGGCTCGCGCGACGAACTGAAGCAGATGCTTCAGGCCATGCTCAACGAACTTGAAGGATAAAAAAAGGGATGTAAATAATAAACAATAAAAACATAGAAAAATGGCAGAAACAGAAATGCAAAAAGCTCCTCAGGCAGCTGCAGCAGCCCAAACAGGAGCAGCCGAGGCAAAAGCTCAAGATACATCAAAACTGTTGGCATCGTTCGGCGGATTCAACGCTATACGTGGTTTCCTTCCAGATGCCGATAACCTCAACCCCGCACGCAAGGCAGCTAAGAACGTGTTCCTCACCGACAAACGCTTCGCCGACAAGCGCGAGACACTGAAGAACGACATCAAGGGATGGCTCGCACTGCTCGACGAAGGTCACGGCACAGCCACCGAGTTTGCCGCTTCATGCAAGGAGAAGGAAGAGAAATACACCAGCGTGCTGAAGCAGGGCATCACCGACGCTCTCTACGCTACACAGAATCTCGAACGCTCTTACCGCGAACTCGACTCGTTCTTCAAGACCGCCAATACCGACAAGGTTAAGAACCTCCGCATCATCAACGTAGTGAAGGAAGACATCGCCGACCCGGACTCTGGCTTCGCAGGAGAAGTGGAGAACCTGCTCCGCAATGGCTTCGACCGCCTCTCGCTGAAGGACTGCTACAGCTTGGTTTGTGTTCCAGGCAACGTGTTCCAGGACAAGGTGTCACTGCTGCAGTGGGCAAAGATGGCATTCAAGTACAAGGTGATGCTCATCACCGACCACGCCGACGAGTACTCCTTCGACGACCTTCAGGCAAACACCGAAGGCTACAAGGACAGCGACGCCGAACTGCAGAACGTCATCATGACCGCCAACTGGATTGTAGGCCGCGACGCTGAAAAGATGTCAACTGACGAGGAGGACGCCAACGCCTTCTATATCGCTCCTTCAGCAGCCCTCTGCGGTAAGCTCTACGACGAGACCGCTAACATGGCACAAGGTGCAGGCGGAAAGAAGTACGGTACCATCGACGGCGTGAAGGGCGTGAAGCTCGACCTGCTGAAGAGCGAGATTGCAGCGCTCATGGACAACCAGGTCATCCCGATGGTTTACAGCGAAGGCCGCGTGATGGCTTTCAACAACACCACTCTCTACAACGGCGACAACACAGCAATGAAGGAATATCCTATCGTACGCGTGTTTGACTGGGTAAAGAAGGTGCTGATGAACTTCGTACACGAGGTGGCTCTCGAAAACTGGGATCCATACAACTCTCCAAAGAACCTCAAGGCAAAAATCCAGGCATTCCTCAACGACTACAAGGGCTACGGCAACCTCTTCCAGAACTATGAGATCAAGGAGCCGACACAAGACCCTGTCACCAAGCGCATCACCTGCGACATCAGCCTTACTCCGTTCTACTCTGCCAAGAACTTCATCATCAAAGTCAGTGCAGACAAGAAGGACAAAGATGCCGCAATGGCATAAAACCGAGAACTTTTCCTCGAAAAAACCAATTATTTACGTCACAAAATGGGAAAATCGAAAGGTTTTCCCATTTTGTCCAACAAATTTCCCGATTTGACTCTATTTGATGCGAAAAAAACTCTACCTTTGCAGCATCGTTAGAAACAACGACGAAAAATAAACATTATAAATATTAACTTTTAAATTTTACAATTATGGCAAAAACACCTGTTAAGATTGAGATTGACGGTTACAAGGAGCGTGAAGTCCAAATGGTAACCTACGAGTTTGACCAAGCTACAGACACAGAAGGTCAGATGTCAGGTATTCCTCGCGGAGGAAGAATAGTAGTAAAGGTTAAGGCTCTCAACGACGGCACACCAGACCTCTTAGCTTGGATGCTCGAGCGCAACCTCCCAAAGAACGGTAAGATTACATTCAACGAGACCAAGACCGGCAAGGTGATGAAGACCATTGAATTCGAAGGTGGCTACTGCGTTGACTTCGAAGAGAAGTGGGAAGACAAGGCTGGACACTTCGAGCAGATTGAGATTTCTTGCCAGAAGATGAAGTTCGGCTCTGTAGAGTTCGAGAACGAGTGGGCTTAAGATATTGAGATATTGAAATATTGAGATATTGAGTATTAACGAATAAAAAACATATATATTATGGCAGCAAATGTAACCCCAGTAAAACTGGAAGTGAAGGATTTCGAGGAGCGCGAAGTAATCCTCGTTGACTATAAATTCAACCAGAGCACAGATATCGAGGGACAAATCTCAGGTATTCCACGTGGCGGAAGAGTTACCATCCGCGTAAAGGCAATGAACGACGGCAACAACCAGTTGCTGCAGTGGATGCTCGCTCCTAACGACCCACGCGACATGAAGGTGACTTTCGAGAACACCGTTGACGGCTCGACCATGAAGAGCCTCGAAGGAACAGGTTGCTACTGCATCCACTACACCGAGAAGTGGGAAGACGGACAGGAGCACTATGAAGAGATAGAAGTCGTTTGCCAGGTACTCAAGAACGGTCCTGTCGCTTACGAGAATCCTTGGAAGTAAAACACTGATTGCCGATGAACATCATTGCTCATCTTCAATTCGGAGACAATGCGTCGAGACTCTACAGCAATGAATATCTTGTTGTAGGGTGTCGGACGCTTGTCCGCCGAACTCACAACTCCTTCCATCCCGACAGCAAGCCGGAATGTGAGACCATAGAAGTCACCTTGGTGGCTCCTGGAAAGAACGACCTGTATCTTTACGAATGGTATTTGTCCAACGCTCCTTGCAGCGGATGCCTGTTGTTTGACATCGACGACATCAGGGCTGGAGGCGGCGAGATAAAGAAACGCTGCCTTATGTTTGAAGGAGGTCAGTGCTACTCCATTCATGAGGAATACGACATCCACAGTTCAAGCCGACGCCTGCTGACACTGAAAATAACAGCCGACAGCTTCATTGCCGACGATATAAGAATTGGCAAGACAGAAGGGTCAGACTCACTTTTCTTTTAAATATCTATGCAGAGACTATCAAACCATACGAAAGCGGTACTGTTTTCAGAAAACCTTCTCGAACAACAGGTGATGAGACGTGACAACGCCACTGTTATCATGCATCTCGACTACACCCTGGGGCGCCCACGCAACGACTTCGGCACTCCCTACGGCAGAATGTCCGGCTCAAAGATGCTGGTCACCGTTCGCGTGGGTACAAGAGACAACAAGGAATACTATGAACGACTCACAATGAACGAAAGCCAGACGTTCACTATCGTGTTCAACGCCACCTACGACGAATGGGGTATGCTTGCCAACTATGAGAGTGCCACCGTCGTTGAAGGCTATATCGTCGGTATCACAGAAAATTACGACAGCGACAAGGCGGCAGAGCAAAGCGAACAGATGACGTTAGAATTCTCGTTCCTGCTGACCTCAATGACCTACATCGGCGAGAACGACAATAACCTAACCTTGAATTTCGTTAACTGACATTACTCAAAGATAGAATTATGATGCAATGAAACATTTTATTATATTTACCGAATACGTCCACAACCAGGAGTACGTTAATAAAGCTCTTAGTTCCGTCGTGGATCAAAGGTTGGAGGAAACAGTCATTGACGACAATGGTGGAAGATGCTATATTGAGACTGAAATCACCTTAGGCAACTTCTTGCAAAACGCCACCTTTGGAGGCAATGAAAAGCATCAGCTCGTATATGTGGCGCTTGGAGATAGCAACACCTGTTTCAAGCCGACAGCATCGGGATGCAAAAAGGAAATGAAGTTCGTGGTCACGAACATTGACTACGATAAAAAGCTATATCAACCCGGGGAACTGACAGTAACCATGTCGGTGACTACCACCGGGAATGATTCCCTGAACAACAAGGAACTACTCCAGGCTGTCAGGGAATTCTTTTTTAACCCTGGAGAAAAGCCCGCCACGGTCAGCGTCGTGGGCATTGCAAAATACACGGAGACAGGCACTATCGAACAGAGAATGTACGACATGGTAAACATTGCCGTACGTTATATTGTTTTTGGTTTCAACGTGTTCAAGAAAAAGTCGAAACTGTATGTCACACTGAAGTGCTACAGTCCCGACAAGAAGATGACGCTCAACAAATACAGCAAGGTATATAGCGGAATGCAGTTCGCCAACGAGATAATCAGGAACGAGATGATAAAACACTACAAGTTCTATCCTTCCGAACTGGAACTCGACGTTGACCGCCTGAGAAACCTTTGTACGGAAGACACCAGCGGACTTTACATCTCCGACACTGACAAAAAGGAGGAAGACAACAATACAAAACAGCGGGAACTCGTACAACCATATCTCGTTCAGTACAACGAGACGTTCTACGACTTTATAAAGCGCGTAGCTGTAAGATGCGGAGAGTTCTTATGCTATCGCGAAGGCAAGTTCTGCATTGGCTTGCCACACAGCGTAACACCGAAAACCATAACGGAGAGTGTCACCTACACTTATCCGGAAATCAACATAGAGTCGTCAATGGCATTGACAGTCGATGACTTCGTCAGCGACTACACCAAGATTCCTGACGAAGACGACAGGACCAGCGACCAAAAGAAAGCCGACGAAGAGGCAGAAAGGAGAAACTACGTCAACGAAATAGAAGTCGAAAACCCGTTGGTCTTCGTACCGGAATATGTCGATGACGAGCAGATGCACATCATGGACAAGAATACAGACTACATCAGCTCCCGTTCGCATTGGCAGGAAGTGTTGGCTTACGAAACCATGGGCAACGTGCTGTCAAAGTCGAAGTGCATTGCCGACATTGCTGCCGGCTTCGCTCCTGCAGGTGTGGAGGTGGCGCAAAGGCTCATCACCAAGACTTCGTCTGAAAAGAAATTCGAATCTATGGAGGAGGTCTATCCCGACGACGTGGGCATCAAGCGCACCGACTGGGAACTGGCAAAGGCCGGAGACTCAAAAATGACGCAATACGTCATTGAGGACTCAAAGAAAGAGAAATTTCTTAATAAGTTCTATAAAAATATAGAAAACGCTGAAAAGACGGTCGAACGAGGAAAGGTGGACATCAACTTCTCCGATAAGCTGCCACACCTTGACCTTACCGATGCCGTGAACATCGACGACGGCATCGCCTCATTGTATGTCGTCAGCCGAATGTACGGAAGCTATTCCGACGAAGCCGACGGAAGGGGTGCTGTCAAAAAGCATGTCATCGAAGTGGTGCCAACACTTAACACCCAACTGAAACTGGACGTGGCAAAGGCAAGCGACACTGTCTTCATGCCTCCTCACTGCGACATCCCACACACATTAAAAGCCACCGCGCAGGAAGCGGAAGTGATGGATGTCGATGACCCGTTGCAGATAGGCAGGGTCAGGGTGAAATACCTTTGGCAAGGCAGCGGAAGCGCCCTGTCGCCGTGGATTCGAGTCCTCGTTCCTTTCACTGGAGGTGGCGGCGGTGTGTTCATGACACCTGCCATCCACGACCACGTCATGGTAAACTATACAAGCGGCAACATCGAGCGCCCCTACGTCAGCGGTTATCTCTACACCTCCGAATGTTTCCCCTCCAAGGGTGCTACATCCGCCGACAAGCGCATCGACTATACTTACACACCACGCAGCATCACCTCACAAAACGGTCACTCCATCACCTTTAAGGACGAAGAGCCATCGTCATTCATCAACTTCCTTTGCCCGCCGTTGGCAGCCGCATGGAACATCGCGGGGTATATCAACGACTTTTTCAACGAAAGAAAAGTGTCGGGTGCTAAGAAGGCGTATGAAAAAGCCGTCGAGGAGTACCACAATTCAAGCGACGACATCAACAAGCGAAGGGCAATGCTCCAGGCTAAGTACGACTACGAGAAAGCCAAGGAGGCCGACAGGAGCATAATGTCGATGGAGGATATCCCGTACAATCCTCTCAACGGAGGAATGGTGTTCAAGGACGCTAACGGCATGTACGAGGTTAAGCTCTCTGCCACCGACCGCAACATTAGCATAAAGAGTCCGTTGGGCGACATCAACATGAGCGCCTTCACCGGAATCAGCATCAGCGCACCTAACGGCGACGTTAGCATTTCCGGAAAGAACGTAAGCATCGTAGCAGGCAACAACCTCGATATCAAGAGCGGAGTGAACATCATAGACAAGATACCATATCACTTCGGCATTGCGGCACGAGCAGCCATGTCTGCATTAGGCAGCAGCTTCGACCCGCTCATCTCCACAGGTCTGGGAATGCTTTCACCGTCTGCACAAAACATTTACGAGGAAGCAAAAAACTTCACCGATCTCTCGTTCATACGCAACTGTTGGGAAGTGCTAATGCGACCAGTTGAAGGCACGCTGACCATCCGGTCGAAGCGCAACGTGCTGATGACGGCAGGACTGGGAAAGGCTTGGGTGCCTACGTCGCTACTCTCTAAGACTGGAACAGCTCTCGAAGGCGGTGGCTCGTGGAAAACACTTGGACTCTCTGCCACCTTCGGCGAAGAGAACAACCAAGACCTCGACTATCTGCACAACAAAGGCTTCGTCATCCTCTCGCTGCTCAGATACACCAAACAGGAGGTGAAGAACTTCTACTACAACTTCAGCCGGCAACTCTACCACATCAACACGCTGGTAAAAAAATGCGACGACACCATATGGTTACCGTTTGCAACGTGCTGTAACGACGATTTCAAGGCAAATATCGACATCGACAAGAAAGGCGGAATGCTGAAAGCTGCATGGGACGACTATAAAATAAAAGGTCTAAAGGGCATGTTGGCAGATGACTATACCAACTATTCACCCAAAAAGAACTTTTATGAAAAAATAGCAAAAAATTATATCGATGCATACGAAGTACTGAGAAAGGCTGTCAAGAAGTTCAAGGAATTTTATGTTGACAACGAGAACTCGCTACATGATAGTATAGGGCGACACTGGGAAGGCGATGCCTTTACGAAGAAAAAATATAAAGCACCTGACGCTCCGATAGTAAGTACCTCTGACGCATTGGAAATAGAAATTAAGTCGGCTGAAGACCTTGCCAAACTGATCAAGAAACCTGTTACAATACCAACAGGATTGACAAAAGTGGTGATGAAGAAATGTATCTATGAAGTGCTTCGCGGATTCGACGACGCAGACTATTTCAGCATCGACGATGAGGCACCGAGTTTGGACGCAATAGCTGACGACAGCGACGAGAAATGGCAAGAATTCGTTAATGCCATCGTACCATACAAGATGACCGAAGCAGATAAGAAAAAAGCGGAGAGTGAAAAGAAATGGAACGAAATTACTAATGCACTTGTAGCACCATTACGAAGCTCCTTCGGCATAGAGAGAAACATCACAAAGAACGGACAGTGGTGGAGCGTGCCGGGAATACAGGAACTGGTGAACTGGAAAGGTGCTGCAGGACCACGTACCTACTGCGAATACACTGGTGCCGGCAACATCCTGCTCTCCAACAACAAGGGATTTACCTACAAGCTCGACGACGACGCTGCAGGCTTTGAGGCGATGCGCAATCCAGACCTCGACGCCATCAAGGAATATCTGCGCTCGCTGTTCAAGAACACTGAGCCATTGGTTATAACATAACAGAAAGGAACAATACGCAATGGGATATATATTAGACGACCTAAGAGCAATACTCGACGACTACAACTCCAAAATGGAGGGTGAACTCGACGAACTGCACAAGTGCAAACGGGAAGTTCAGGAACTGAAAAATCAGGTTGCAGAAATATCTAAAGGCATCAAGTTCGTCAGGGACGACAACATGCTCATCATCTCTGCACCAAATATTATGATAGGCAACGTCGATCCAGGAGGAATGCTCTACCCCGGTGGATCGGAAGTGACAGTGCGCGCAGCTAACATCTCGCTCGAAGGAACTACCGGAGAAGACGAGAAAGGCGGTTCGATAAGACAACGTGCTGCTTCCATCTCTACCGTTGCCGTTGACCCAGGCATCGACGGAAAGGAAAACGTGCTGCTCGACGAGTCAAGCATAGTGTTTCAGGCAAAAGGCATCACCTTGCAAAGCGAAGAGAGCGAGGGAGTGTTTGTAGATCCCGCTCCTGTAGGCAATGGACTGACGCTCAATTCCGACACAACCATCGACATTCACGCCACTCCAGCGAACAAGACGAAGAAAGACAGAATCGACGAGCTGAAAGGCGAACTGACGAAAGCATGCACCAGAGTGAAGAAAGATGTCGATAAATGCAAAAAGGACATCAACAATATCTTTGACAACATCGCGGAAATACTTGAAGAGAACTACGAAAAATATGCCACCGAAGAGGAAGCCCGCACTAACCATGTCGAGATTCGAGAGATGCAGAAGAACATTAAGGGCAAAACAGAAGCCCTCGTGTCTATCCTCAACAACTACATTTCCTCGATGGCTCACTACGCTGAACTTAAACGCCGCGACAAGGCTCTCGACGAGATAAAGACCGCACTCGACACCAATGCTGCCGCTTTCGAGAAAGACTCCGAAACAGCTATCAACACTTACATCTCGCTACAGGCAGAGGCGGTAGAAGTGTTGGCAAAGGACGGCGACGGCAACCTGCGTACCAATGAAGCGGCGGGAATGTCGATACAGATGCCGTCGTTGAGGTTCGATGCTGTAAAAGATGACAATGAACTCCTCGAAAAAGGATTCCTGAAAGTCAACGCCCAAACCATTGACCTCTCCACTGCCGACGAGAAAGTGAACAAGGACGATGCCAAAAACAGTGACCATCCAGCGAAAGGCGACGTGAAGATAACCACCAAGACCTTTACCGTACAAGCCATCGACAACGAGCTTAAGGACGGAAACATTGAGGAAAAGGCACTCACTGCAGAAGGGAAAATAGCATTCCGTGCGGAAACCATCGACATGGCTGCCTTCGACAAGGAAGGAAACGCCACAGGAAGCATCTCACTCAACGCAAAAGAGATGAAACTCGCCGCAATGAACATGGAGAAGACGAAGGAGGGCGACAAGGAGACAATAAAGGAAAAGGAATTTGCCAAGGACAGCTCCATGCTCCTTCTCGCCGACAAGATGTTGCTTGGAAGCAAAGACAAGGAAACGAAAAGCCAGCTCGTACAGCTTTCATCCGACAAGGTGGCAGTGTTCGCTACCACCACTGCCGAAGTGCAGCAAGGCGAGAAGAAGGCGGTCGTTACTCTCGATGGAGGCAACGTCACTCTTGGCGGCGATAAGGTGGAGACAAAGGGCGACACCACCATTGGAGGCAAGGCGGAAATCAAGGGCGATGCTACAGGACCAAAGGCAAAGTTCGACAACCTCGAAGCCGGTTCGGCATTCAAGTCTCCAAACATCTCCGACGGTATGGCTGCCGGTGGCGGCGGTTCGGCTGAGAAACCGGAACCAAAGCTGGAAGAGGAGGAAGTGAAGAAAGAATAGGGTGGAAAACAATAAAGAAAGGAACAACAGATGAAAGTAAAGATATCAAGCGTACTGATTAGCACTCAGGAACGACTCCTGGGCTATATCACCGAAATGTCATACGGCTATGCGCAACTATGCGTAAAGGCTGACCCCTCGTCACTTCTCAGTTTCGAGGAGAGAATAGAGGAAAAGAAGTACAAGATGGAGGAAATGGCCAGAATTGTTGTACATGACAAGGAAGGCGACGACGACAAGATTGACCTCTACCCTATTGAACCAGCGTTCATCACCCTGCTCATCACCGGAATGATGAAGGCCCATCCTGAGTTTCACGTTTCTGTTGAAACCGACGAGGATGCTGAACCGGGCGACGACAGCCCGCAGCTGAAGTTCGTTCGCCTCACCATGCCTAAGGTGACGAAAGAACGCCGCGACTTCCTGCTTTCGGCTGTTGACATGCTCGACAACAGGTGCAAGATGCGCCATGGAGAGATGAAGGTGAAATATTCTGCCGAACTGACAAAGGTTTGCATAGGCGAACCGCCAGCTGCCATTGACGAGGCGACCTCCACCATGGACAAGTTGATGAGCCACTACGACGAGATGCGCCGTCAGATGACCGATAAGAAGAAAGAGGAAATTGAGAACGCCTATCAGCGCTATCTGTATGAGAAGACCAAGGAAGAAGGTGTCAACCGCGATGACAAAGGCAACAAGATTGGTTCAACAATAAAGGTGTGAGTTATCTCACACCTTTTTCTGTCTTTTCCATCGTTATTCCCATTATTCCGACCACCACGTCGTTTGATAGTGTGACAAGACGGAAAGTGGTTACGCGCTTCAACGGGTTCAACGCCATCTTCAATATCACTGCCGCTCCATGATGGATGACGTGAGGATTGTCGCTGCCTAAAGGCTGCTCTCCTTCCTTCGCAGCTGGAAGTGATGCAGGAAGAAGATCTGGCGAGTTGATATGACGCCCTACCCTTCCATTGTCGAAACGTACACGAAGGGGCATGACAGGACATGACCAGAAGGCATGGTCGTCGAACACGTATTCTTCCTGTATCGGAGGCCAGTTGACGGGATTGTGCAGGCGAAGGGTGTCGCTTGTCCCATCGGAGTAGCAGGCAATTACCATTCCATTGTCTATTCGGCTCTGCATCTGGTTGGTTGAACCCGCCATGAGCAGATAGGCGGCATCACATTCCACTGCGTTCACTGGAATGGCGACGCTGTCGGGATAATTGTCCCAAAGGGAGCTGAACGCCACGTTACTTCCTTCGCGTGGAAGCAGGAAAGAAACACCATGACCTGTGTCGAAAAGTCCGCTACGGCTGTCGCCCGTAGTGTTTATCGCCTGTCGCAGTCCTGTGTCGTCAATCTCTGCCGTTGCCTTGGGATGACACCATTCGCTTATGCCTTGCGTAGGAATCTGCAGTGTGGTGTATGGAGGTCGTGGAGAGAGATATTGGTTGCGGAAAATATCGTTGACACTGGCGTTATACTGTCCACTGAGGTCGAGGTGTTCGTGTCGTGAGGTGGCTGAAGGAGTGATGTCGTCAAGTCCCATCTTCACTATATAGTCTTTCGTACTGACATCTTCACGCTTTGCCTTGGCAACGACCCGCGGCTTTTCCTCAGGCAGAAGGCTACGGTCAACCACTATGGTCTGCAGCGTGTCTGACGAACCTTCTGTCTCAAGCGTCTCTCCCTGTCCATAGACGGTACGCACGACAATCCTAAGAGGCTGCGGGAAATGTTGCTCTATGCGGTAGATGTCCTTGTTTCCCTGTCGGCTGAACGTATAGCTGAGATAAGGTGTACGTATGCTTGTCTCCTTCCACCCGTCGGGGAAAGCGGGCTTGATGACACACTTGCCATGGAGGGCATCGGGAGTGATGCCAAACAACCCGTTGACAATGGCTCTTGCCGTGATGCCTATATTGTCGCCGAAGTCACGGTATGCTTCTTTGCGCTCACGGTCGTAGTAGCTTATTTGCCCGAAGTTGCCAGGCGACTTGCCGAGCAGCATCTCGTCGGTAAGGTCGCTCTTCAGCAGTCGGAAGCCCTCGTCGTTTCGTCCTGCCTGAAAGTAGGCGAGAGCCATGTTTGCCACTTCCTCGTGAGCCACGTTGTTGGTGCTCCATGCATATGGCATCCAGTCGGTAGTGGAAAGCGTGTAGCCAATGGACTGTTCGCCTTCGATGCTTACTGGGATATGTGGGATGAAATTGTCAACATATTCCGTCGCCCTGAAAGCCTGCTGTGGCGTGCAGGCTCCGCAGTCGATGGGAGTGTAGATGGTCCACAGTGCCGCGCTCGGATGAAGGCGTTTAAGCCCCATGAGGTCCTGGTATTCCGCCCAATGGCCGCGGTCGTCCATCCATAGTCTCTCGTCCATCGCCTTCAGTATGGCTTCGGCTTCCTCCCGGTAAGGCTTCGGGTCTTCGCCCAGCAGTTCCGCAATGCGAGCCGCAAGGGCATTGGCGCGGTAGTTGTAGGCCGACGAATGGGTCACGGCTCCGCCGTTGTAGTAGAGAGCGTCGGAAGCCCAGATGCAGCAATAGGCATCGTAGAGGTTGTCGCCGTCGGGGTCGAAGTTTCGCTTTTCCCATTCAAGATGCAGCTTCAGTACTGGCCAGAACTCACGCAGCTTCGTTAGCGAAGCGTCGTAGGAAAGGTGGTGAAGCAGTCCGTCGATATAGTTGAGGTTCATGTCGTAGTGGTGCATGATGTCACGACGGTCGGGATAACGGCATATGTAGCCATTGCTGTACATTGGCGTTCCCCATCGTTTTTCAGCCCTTGCCATGTTTTGCGTTGAGTCCTGGCAAGGATGTGCAGCCACGGCAGGCACGTCCCTCACCTGGCTTCTTGCGTAAGCCTGGAAATGGCGGTGCGACCGTTCGCTCCATCCTACCGCATCCCCCACGTAGCATCCTCTCCATCCAGGCAATGGCATTTTCCATCCTATGCAGCCATGTTGCCACGTCTCGCCGTCCCACAATCCGTCGGCAGCAGCCATCAGTGTCGGTCCCAAGGTGTTGAACAGCGGGTCGGGAGTGTTTATTTCCACTCTCGACATTATTTCTCCGCGCATCCTCTCTTCCCTGTCGAAACGTTGTTTCAGTTCTTTGTGTCGGTTGCCGCGTTGCGGTGCCGCAAGGAGAGTGCTGTTGTTTTCCATCAGCAGGAAGGTCTCCCCTCGCCCGTCCCAAGTGACCTTTGCCACTGGTGTGGCTCCCTTCTTCGGCTCAAACTTCATGATGTCGTCAACTCCAAGGTCACCGTTACGCTGGAACTTGCTGCTTCGCGAGTTGGTCATCACAGCCTCAAGGGAAATCTTCCCTCCACTTGTGGCGAATCGCCATACGGCGTCCTCGTCACGTGTAAAGGATGCCATAGCACATATTTCTATTCTTATGCCGTCGTGTTTTAGGCTGTAGGTACGTCGTCCGCCAAGATATCTTGCCTCGCAGTCAAACAGCACTGAGTCAAGCGCCACTCTCCGCTTGCCTACAATCGCATATAACCGTATGTTCCGGCATTCCCCTTCCTTGTATGTGGCGAATATGGGGCGGTCGGATGTCTCAAGGCGGAAAGGTCCGTGGGTGCCGTACAAGGCGCGCGTGTAACGGTTGTCACCGTTATTGCACACTATCTCCCTGCCTTCAGGGCGGTAGTTATACTTTCGCGGCTTCTTGCTTTCGGCGCTGATGATTGTCGTAGCCATCAGCAATGCTACTATTAAAAGATGTCGTTTCATATCAATTATTATTTAAATTAAAAGATGTAGTTTCATATCAATTATTGCTTAACGTCACGGCATTGGCAACAGTCCCTCCCATTTCACGTCCCATTCTTTTGGGAATCCAGGTGTTGGTGTTGCGCAGCCGTCCCATCCGGCACACATCATTGCCACTGCTGTCAACAGTCCGCCGTTGCCGGGCATGTAAAGGCGAAGACGCTGGTCCTGGTAGTTGTGACCGTTGACGAGATAGGTGTTAGTGCGCTTGTCCATCAGCAAGGCATCGACAGCCATTTCCGGCTGGTTCAGCCTCGCACACGTCATGGCAACCATCGGATAGTCCCAGCCCCAGGTCTTGTCCCAGTTCCAGTTGTCCCATATCCATCGTAACGTATGCTCCATAACGCGGCGGTCGGTCAAGCGGCTTTCGGGCATCATGCCTACTGCTCCAAGCAAGGCGGGATGGTCACTTGTCATTCTGATGTTAGTATAGGTGTCGGTAGCACTTTCTGCAGCAAGGTACAGACTGTCGCTATTGAAGGCAAGGCGCGAGAGCTTCGACGCTACGGCTTCCGTTTCAGGCAATGCCTTTAGCCCGCTTCTTTCACGCCACTGTTGCGCCATGCTTAGAGTGGTCAGCCAGTAGGACAGTTCAAACGGCGGATTAACCGTTGAGTCGGCATTGAGCGTCTCTTGCGCCGGTATGCAGCCACGGAGAATGTAGCGGTCGTGAGCTTTGTCATACTCGGCGAAATCGGTCATGAAAGCAGCCGTTTCCTCCACAGCCTTCCCGTACTTCCCAAGCAGCGTCCGGCGTTCGTCGTCGTTTGCAGCGGCACGGTAGAGCAGCTCTGCCAAATATATAAGGTGTGGCTGCTGCCAGATGAGGAACGAACCAACATTCGACGGCGCTTCCTCTGCCGAAGGGTCGGTCATCTTCATCCATCTCACGCCCTTGAAACCCTGGCGACGTGCAATCTCCCGCGCCTTGTCTTCTGCCGAGAGATACCACGACAGTTGCCGGTCAAGCAGTGCGGGGCGGTTCCAGAGTCCATAGTGTACGAGGTGCCACCATGTCATTTCGAGGTGGAACTTCCCAAACCAGGAGTTGTAGGTCAGTCCTGTCTCCTGCGGCGGAATGCTCCCTGCCTCCTGTGCCTTCATCAGGTATTGGCTCAGTATCACCCTTCGTTCAAGCTCTTTCGCCCTTGGGTCATTCACGTTGCCGAAATCAACCATTCCCCCGCTGCTCCAGTAGCGTTGCCAGCTGTCGGCTGCCGCTTTCCTTACCGAGAAGTAGTCGGCGGTCATGTCAGCCTTTGCGGGAAGTGTCGCACTGAAGGTTGCGGTGAACGACAGCAGATGGCGGTTTGTTGACAGCTCTATGCAGTGGTCTCCTTTCTTGCTTATCGTCGCGTCTCCCTTCCATGTGACCATGACATAATATACCGTTTTGTCAAGTTCACGCTTTATCACCGCCGAACGCTTGCCCACGGTCAGGCTTGTGCGGTGACTGCCGTCAGCGTCCCACCGGCATGCGTCGTCACTGTGTGCTCCGGTAGGATAAGGGAAACGGAACAACACTCCTATTTTTCCAGTGGAACTAATCGTCGAGGCTATGCGGTCAGCGTCGGGCGAACAGGTGGTCTCCACGCGGTAGTCGGCACCGTCGTACTTAAATCGGCTGTCAATCACGCCTGTCCACATGTCGAGCTTCTGGTCAACGTCGCTTACCAAAGCCGTGTCGCCAAGGTTAAGACCAATGGTGCCGAGATGTAGGCGGTGGGGATTGGCACGAAGGTATTCGACAGCGGCCTTCGCCCTTTCGGGTTGTTTCAGTTGCAGCGAATACAGTTCGTCATGACCCCTGTGGAAATCATGGTTGGCAAGGGCGTCGGCTGGCGTGAAGCCCTTGGTGTTTGGAAACGAGTGCCATCCCCATTCGCTCATCGTACCAAGAGGCACACCTTTCGAATAGGCTTCAGGGAAGGTCTGCAGGCCTGTCGCATCGACGGTGAACGCAAACTGCCCGTTACCCACGGTCAGCGACGACAAGGGTTCAATCTTTGTGACGTGCGGGTTGTGTCTTGTCACCACTGCGTGCCTGTCAATCCTGTCAGTCACCGTTTGGTTATTCTCTGGAAATGTTCTTCCCCAGCTGTTTGTTGCGAGCATCAGGCAACCTGTTGCCCATGCTGTCATAATTTTGATTTGTCTGTTCATAGGCTGCAAATATACATGTTTTTTCCGACATCCAAAAGCATTTTTCCCCGTTTTTTTCCCATCATCTCAAAATAACAAGACGTTTGTCAAAAATTGCAGTCTCCATCCCTTCTTTGTATGTCGGATATCTCCTTAACGACAAGTCGATTTCTCAACATCGACAAGTCGATTTGGCATTATCGAAAAGTCGATGTCACTGTCCCCACTATTATTATTAAAATAGGTGGTGGAAGAAAAAAATGAAAATGGAATAAAAAAAGTCATCGAAAAATTTGGTGGTTTCAATTATATTACTTTTGCCCCCGACATCTGCAAGTAGTCTCAACTCGATTGAGCTGCTGAGCCAATGGCATTTAGCTCCGCACTTGTCTCTATTTATGGAAAAGCGTTTATACGCTGGGTATAGAAAAAGTGACCTGATGATTGCTACTAATTTTAACTATCATTCTGTAGATGGAACAATTCCACTAACATTTGAGCACAAACTTGCAAAACTGGTAGTAAAGCTAAATGCTGATAATATCTCTTCAGATGAGCTCGATAATACAACGATTGAATATGGATGGAATTATGATTGGGATACTTATTATCCAATTGCAGTTGATGTAGCCTACACCGGTCTTGATGCTTCAAAACCTGACGAAGAATTCTCTATGACTCTTACACCAAAAGAAAATACCACAGAAGAAGTTATTAACTTAGGCAAATACAATGCCGACGGAAACAGTGCTATTGTGGTTCCTTACGAAATACCAGCCAATCGCTGCTTCTTGACAATTACTATTGGAACAAGAAAATATTATTGCAAATCAAGTCAGAAAGTGGTGTTTGAGGAAGGTAAGGTAACTACCGTTACTGTGACTCTTGAAAGAGACAGGATATATATGTCAAATGTGAATATCACAAACTCGGAGACTGGTACAAGTAATGATGCAACAGGAGGTATATGGTAATTATTTGGAAATCAATAATTGACAGTATTCATTAGGATACACCTATGTGAAGGTCAGTGCGGAAAGCGTTCCGCGTCTGACCTTCCATTATGTTTTCTCTTTTATTCGAATCTTAAATCACTATGACAAAACCACCATTAGGCTTTATCGTCACTTTCACTTTGGAACGGCTTTCCGTTTTCCAACGTCATGTCAACCTTTAGGTTTTGGTCAGGTGAAATCACTGACGCATTTTGTGCATTGACCAGCGTTATCGCGCATGTCGATAATAAGATTATTATATCTTAAATTTTCTGATTTGGCAATAAAAATGCTAATTTAACTATAATTTCTTGGATATTTATCTTGATTTAGATGAAAATTTAGTAATTTTGCACACATACAAATAATATAGAACTGGTGAGAATGCCAGAAGAACAATTAAACGAAACCAAATGAACAAACTTACCTCATTTCTCATTGATGAGCAACAGGCACATCGTAAGGGAGGACTCTACCATAAGACTCAGGTGCAGCTCGCCTACAACTCTAATCGAATTGAAGGTAGCAAGCTGACCGAGGAGCAGACACGCTACATCTTTGAAACCCGTACCATCGGCTTCAAAGATCAGGAAGCAGTGCCTGTGGATGACATCATAGAGACAACCAATCATTTCGTTGCCTTTGACTACCTACTCCGCACCATCGAGGAACCATTGACGGAAGGAATCATTAAGGAGTTCCACCGCATCCTCAAAACCGGAACTGCCGATGCGCAGAAGTCCTATTTCAATGTTGGCGACTACAAGAAACTGGCAAACGAGGTCGGAGGACAAGAGACGTGCAAGCCTTCTAATGTTGCAAAGGAAATGAAGTCTCTTCAAGAGTGGTATCATGCTCAGAAGGACGCGACCATCCACACACTCGCAGAGTACCACTGGCGGTTCGAAAGCATTCATCCATTTCAGGACGGCAATGGACGTGTTGGTCGTCTCATCCTCTTCCGCGAATGCCTTCGCAACAGCATTATGCCTTTCGTCATAGACAATGAGCACAAGATGTATTACTACCGAGGACTCTCCGAGTTCAAACATACACCAGGCTTCCTCGTGGGTACTATGCAGTCGGCACAGGATGTGTATGAATCTTGGATTAAGTATTTCAATGAGGATCTGCTTGCGGGGCTGAAGATGGAATAATTTAGTGACCAACTGCCGTGGTGTGTGGAACAGGTGACAGACATTATTGGCTAAAAACTATGGGTTATTCAGCCAATAACTATAAAAAAAACACTATTATTGGCTAAAATACATGGTGTTTTCAGCCAATAACGAATTATTTTTGTATCTTTGCGACATAAAAGCAAATTATACAAGATATGAAAGAGAATATTATTGGCAGGGAGACCGAGAAAGACTTGTTGTCGAGGATATACACCTCCAACAGTTCAGAGTTTGTTGCAATATGCGGCAGACGAAGGGTCGGCAAGACATTTCTCATCAGGGAGTTCTTTGAAGAAGAGATGGTATTTCAGTGTACCGGAGTAGCAAATGCCGGCACAGAAGCACAACTGAGAAGTTTCTATCATACGCTGCACAGATACGACATCAATGTGTCAGACGTGCCAACGAGCTGGATTGATGCCTTTGAAATGCTCATCTCCTATCTTGACTCCATACCCTCGAAACGCAAGGTGGTGTTTATCGACGAAATGCCATGGATGGACACTAAAGGTTCACAATTCATATCTGCCCTGGAACACTTCTGGAACGGATGGGCTTCGGCGAGGCGCGACATTGTGTTGATAGTATGCGGTTCTGCCACGTCGTGGATGATGGACAAACTGATAAACAACCACGGCGGCTTGTATGGAAGACTTACACACCGCATCTTCCTGTATCCTTTCACTCTTGGAGAAACAGAACAGATGCTCACCTCACGTGGTGTGTCGATGTCAAGATATGAGATAGCCGAAGCCTATATGATTATGGGAGGCATACCTTATTATCTCAACATGCTTGACTCTCGACTGAGCCTGGCACAGAATGTTGACCGTCTGATGTTTAATCCCAACGGTGAACTATACAACGAGTTTGACATGCTCTATCGGTCATTGTTCAGCAATTCCGAGTCATATATGAAGGTCGTGGAATGCCTTAACAGCAAGGGATACGGCATGACACGCAGCGAGATTGCCAATGCATCGGGCATAAAGTCGGGCAAGACTCTCACCACCATACTCTCTAATCTTGAGTCATGTGGTTTCATACGCAAGTATATTAACTATGGTTGCAACGAGCGCAAGTCGTTGTATCAACTGATTGACTTTTTCACACTGTTTTATTTCCGTTTCATGCGCAACAGCTCGTTCCGCAACCTCCAGTATTGGACATCCATCCAGCGCACGCCAAAGTTTTACGCCTGGGCAGGTATCTCATTTGAGATATTGTCGGCATGCCATATTGCCGGGATAAAACGGAAATTGGGCATTGCGGGCGTTGCCACCAGCACTTATTCTTGGCGCAGCAAGAGTGACGACTCCGACAGGGCGGTACAGATTGACTTGGTGATAGAACGGGCAGACAACACTATTGACATTTGCGAGATGAAGTTCACCGAGCAGGAATATGCCATAACCAAGGACTACGACCACATCTTGCGGCAAAAGGTCGGCACATTCATTGAAGAGACCAAGACGAGGAAGTCTGTGCATCTCGTCTTCGTCACCTCATGCGGGTTGCGTCACAACATGTATTCCGGCAGCGTTCAGGCAGAAGTGGTGCTTGACGACCTTTTTTAGTTATTGTTTCTCCGTTCGCTTTCCGTTCGGGTTCCGTTCGTTTTCCGTTAGATCTTCGTTCGAGTTCCGTTAGATCTTCGTTCGAGTTCCGTTCGAGTTCCGTTCGGGAAGCGGAGACAATAACAAATTCTGGTTCTAAAGAAACAAGAATAACTGTTGAGACAACTGTCTCATGGTTATGGAACGGTTGTCTCAACAGTTATGGTACTGTCGTCTCAACAGTTATGGTACTGCCGTTACATCAGTTGTTGTTAATCCTACTTCACTTAGAATCATTTCGGTAGCACCTGCCTGTCGTTTGACGAAGTCACCAGCCTTGTCGCCGCAGAACTTCAGGTAGTGCTTGTCGTCGGCAAAGTTGTCGATGACATGGTTGAAGGCAGTGCTGTCGCTTATTTCGAAACCTCCTCCACAAGCCATTAGCCCTTGTGCTTCCTGGAAGTGCTTGTTGTTGGGTCCGAATATCACCGGCACATCCCATACGGCAGCTTCCAGTACGTTGTGTATGCCTACTCCAAAGCCTCCTCCCACGTATGCTACCTCACCGTAATGATATATGCTTGAGAGGAGTCCGAAACAGTCGATGATGAGACAGCGCGCGTCGGCGGCCTCACTTTCGCTTGTCTTTGTATAGCGCACTGTACCCTGTCCGAACTTATTCTCAATCTCTTGCAGATGGTCGTCGCTGATGACGTGTGGAGCAATGATGACTTTCCAGTCGTCGCGGTTGAGGAAATAGGGGATGAAGATGTCCTCGTCGGGCGACCAGCTGCTTCCCGCTACAAACACATGGCTTGCACCCTTGGCAAACGCCTCTACAAGAGGGAGGCGCTTCGACTGGGCCTTGATTTGAAGTACGCGGTCGAAACGTGTGTCGCCCGTGATGCTGACCTTGTTGATGCCTATCTTGGCAAGCAGCTGCTTGCTCTGCTCGTTCTGTACGAAGAAATGGGTGAAGCAATGGAGCACGCTGGCATAATGGCGTCCGTACCACCGGAAGAAAACCTGGTCGGGACGGAAGATGCTCGACACGCTATAGACAGGGATGTTGCGGTACTTGAGAATGTGGAGATAGTTGTACCAGAACTCATACTTGATGAAAAATGCCATGACTGGGCGTATGAGCCTCAAGAAGCGGATGGCATTGAACGGAGTGTCAAGAGGGAGGTAACAGATGATGTCGGCTCCCTCGTAGTTTTTCCTTACCTCGTAGCCTGAAGGTGAGAAAAAGGTGAGAAGAATCTTGTATTCAGGATGCGTGGCTCTAATGTTTTCAATTATTGGGCGGCCTTGCTCAAACTCGCCGAGCGAGGCGGCATGAACCCAGACATACTTCGCCTGCGGGTCAACCTTTGCCTTCAGCACGCCAAACGCCTCGCGCTCGCCACGCCACATTTTCCTCACCTTTGAGCTGAAGAAGCTGGCAACGGCCACACCCAACAGATAGAAGTATATCGCTAAATTATAAAACATAGCATTAACCTAATGTTTCGATTGCACGTTTCATACGTCGCAAGGTCTCTTCCTTGCCGAGGAACGCTGAGATGTCGAACATTCCAGGTCCCTTGCCCTCGCCGACGAGTGTCAGTCGCCATGCGTTCATGATGTTGCCGAGCTTGTAGCCCTTTTCCTCTATCCACTTGTGGACAACGGTTTCCTGAGCCTCAACGGAGAAGTCGTCGAGCGACTCAAGGAGTGCGGCAAGCTCACCCATGGCAGCGGCAGAGTCTTCCTTCCACCGCTTCTTGCGTGTCTTCTCGTCATATTCAGTCGGAGCGACGAAGAAGAAGGAACAGAGAGGCCACAGCTCCTTGACGAAGTTGACGCGGTCCTTCATCATTTCCACCACTTTTGTCACCCTTTCTATCGTAGTGTCAACGCCATTGGCCTTTACCATCGGGGCAAAGATGGCAGCAATCTCGTCGGCAGACTTCTGGAGTATATACTCATGGTTAAACCATATTCCCTTCTGGTAGTCGAAGCGTGCGCCTGCCTTGCTGCACTTGCTGATGTCGAACAGCGGTACCAGCTCGTCGAGGCTGTACATCTCACGTTCAGTGCCTGGATTCCATCCGAGGAAGGCAAGGAAATTGATGACCGCTTCGGGGAAATAGCCGCTTTCGCGATAGCCTGACGACACTTCGCCGCTCTTCGGGTCGTGCCACTCCAACGGGAAGACGGGAAATCCGAGACGGTCGCCGTCGCGCTTCGAAAGCTTTCCCTTGCCCTCAGGCTTGAGCAGCAGCGGCAGGTGGGCAAAACGCGGCATTGTGTCTTCCCATCCAAACGCCTTGTAGAGAAGCACATGAAGAGGTGCGCTTGGCAACCACTCCTCTCCACGTATGACGTGTGTAATCTCCATCAGGTGGTCGTCAACGATGTTTGCAAGATGGTAAGTGGGCAGTTCGTCGGCACTCTTGTAGAGCACCTTGTCGTCGAGTATGTCACTCATGATGCGCACGTCGCCACGTATGAGGTCGTCAACATGAACAGGCTGTCCGGGTTCAATCTTGAACCTCACTACATACTGTTTTCCCTCTGCAATGAGCTTGTCAACTTCTTCTTTTGGCATTGACAGTGAGTTGCGCATTGACATTCTGGTAGAGGCGTCATACTGGAAGTTCTGTATCTCATTACGTTTTGCGTCGAGCTCCTCAGGAGTGTCGAATGCTATGTAAGCCTTTCCGTTGTCGAGCAGTTGCTGAACATATTTCTTGTAGATGTCACGACGCTCGCTCTGTCGGTAAGGACCGTGGTTTCCCCCGAAAGAAACGCCTTCGTCAAACTTTATTCCGAGCCATTTGAACGACTCTATGATATACTCTTCGGCTCCTGGTACGAAACGGTTGGAGTCAGTGTCTTCAATTCTGAACACGAGGTCGCCGCCATGCTGACGTGCGAAAAGATAGTTGTAAAGAGCGGTACGTACACCGCCAATGTGCAATGCCCCCGTAGGGCTTGGTGCAAATCGCACCCTTACTCGTCTTTCTGCCATTTTTTATGCTTGTTTCGATGTAAACGGAAATATTTTTTGCAAAAGTAATAATTATTTTCCATTTTTATTCATTTTTTCCAATTTATCTTTGTTAATATGCCTTTTTTTTAGTATTTTCGCCCTCGAAAAGTAATAAAGCACATCACCATGAGCAGTTTTAACTTCAAAGAAGACATCACGTGGCGTGACATTTTGCTAAGGTTCGCCATCGTCATATCAACAGTAGCAGTAGTCGTGTGGCTCATGCCACAGGAAGGTCGTAACTATTTCTATGCCGAACAGGGAAAGCCATGGAAATACGCAGACTTCACGGCTCCTTTCAATTTCCCCATTTACAAGTCGGAGGATGCCATAAAGAAGGAGAAGGACAGCCTGATGAAAGAATATGAACCTTACTTCAACTATAACAAGGAAGTGGAAGGCAGCATGGTGAGAAAGTTTGTCACCGACTTTTCAGAAGGCATTCCAGGCATATCTGACGACTACATAAGCATCATTGCCAACCGTCTTCACAAGATTTACCGTCAGGGAATTATCAGTTCACAGGACTACAACCGTTTTGCCACTGACACTACACGCAACATCCGCATTGTCAACGGAAAAAACGCCACATCGATAGCCATTGTCGGTTTCCTGTCCACCAAAAAGGCTTACGAGCAGCTGTTCCTCGACCCTTTGCTCGAACAACACCGTAGCCAACTGCAGAAGTGCAACCTCAACAACTATATTTCAGCAAACATCATTTACGACAAGCGGCGCAGTGAAGAGGCGTTGCACGACTTGCTCGGAAGCGTGCCACTGGCAAGCGGTGTGGCACAAAAGGGACAGAAAATCGTTGACCGGGGAGAAATTGTCAGCGAGTCGATATACAGGACACTGGAATCGTACAAGAAAGAGAACGAACGCCTGAACAGCAACGAGACTCAGCAAAGGCTCACTCTATTCGGCAAGGCGCTCTACGTTCTGGTCATAATCGTCTTCTTCACCATCTACCTGACACTGTTCAGAAAGGACTATTTCGATAAAGCCCGTAACGTTGCCATGCTCTATTCGCTCATCGTCATCTTTGCCCTTCTGACAAGCCTTATGGTTAAAAACACCATAGCCCATGTCTATATCCTGCCATACGCCATGGCAGCAATATTCACACGAGTGTTCATGGACTCACGCACAGCCCTGGTGTCACAGCTTACGATGATTCTCATCTGTTCGCTCATGCTGCAGCATCCATTGGAATTCATCGTGGTGGAAATCATTTCCGGAATGGCCGCCGTCTATTCGCTGCGCGAACTGCAGTTCCGCTCGCAGCTTTTCAAGACAGCGATGATAGTGACCATAGTAGCCATGACCATGAACTTCGCCTTTGACCTCATTCGCATGACGGAGTTCTCAGAGTTTGACATGAGTTACTACAACTACCTTATTATAAATGGTATATTGTTGCTCTTTGCCTATCCACTGCTGTACCTCATAGAAAAGACCTTCGGCTTCATTTCCGACATAACACTCATCGAGCTGTCAAACACCAACAACCCGATGCTCCGCCGAATGAGCGAAGTGGCTCCCGGCACTTTCCAACATTCCATACAAGTAGGAAACCTCGCTTCGGAGATAGCCAACAAGATAGGCGCGAAGGCACAACTTGTCAGGACAGGCGCCCTGTACCACGACATAGGAAAAATCATCAACCCAATTTATTTCACGGAAAACCAGTCGGGCATCAACCCGCACGAGGACATCAGTGAAATAGAAAGTGCACAGATTATCATCAGCCACGTCACAGAAGGACTGAAAATGGCTGAACGCAATGACCTTCCTTCCATTATCAAGGATTTCATCTGTACACACCACGGTCACGGAAAGGCAAAGTATTTCTACGTGAAATACAAGAACGAGCACCCCGACGAAGATGTCGACGACCTGCTGTTCACATATCCGGGACCTAACCCCTTTACACGCGAGCAGGCCATACTCATGATGGCAGATGCCACTGAAGCCGCCTCACGTTCACTACCCGACTACACTGAAAAGTCTATACGCGAGCTTGTAAACAGACTTATCGACGGCATGGTGGCGGATGGCTACTTCAAGGAATGTCCCATCACCTTCCGCGACATCACTTACGCCAAGACTGTACTTTGCGACAAACTGAAAACCATCTACCACGCACGCGTCAGCTATCCCACTGCAAAATCTTGATATTTGAAGCAAACTTCGGTGTGCCTTTCTTGTAATGTCAAACAAGTCGCTCGAATCCCTCAAGTTCCGTTTCTTCTGCCGTCGCGACGAATCTCTCCGCCGTACCCTCGACCTCCTCAACAGCTTCGACAGCTTCTCCGCCTCGTTCGAAGGCGAAACGCTTAAGATTGGGAGGAAATAATAAAAGTGTAGTAACATACAATACATTCCCTCATAAAAGTGTGGAAATATGGTAATTATTCCCTCAGAAATATCAAATGTTTCATCATATATTATTTAAAATTCGAAAGTACAATCATATAAAAATCATAGAGCATGACCTGCTACGAGCGATGCATACTGATAACTTGTGTTCTCATAATACGTTGAGCAGTTGTAGTCGTCTATTTTGCGCATAATCCATGAATCATAAACAGCAAACAAGGAATCAACAAAAGAAATGTTTTCACGCTTTGCCTTCTCGTAGATTAGTCTATACAGAACCTTGCCCATGTCCCAAAAGGTGGGAATGGAGTCCTTGGCTTTTGCCACGTTGTCGTAGCTGCCTTCCGCGATGTGGTACTTATTGATTATTTCTTCGGTTACCTTATCAATATTCTCACAATGATAAACCTCCGCGAGGTCTAAATAATGTGTTATTCCCTCGTGGCCCATGGCTTTGACTATTACCTTTCTCTCGTTTTTTGTTTGTCTTGCCACATATTCGATTAGACTGCATACAAAAAACAGGTCGTTAAGCCTTGCTTCCTCACGTCCTTCCATTGTCTATACCTCCTCTGATTTTATACCCTAAATTCCGCAGCACTTTAGTTTAACTTTTTTGCCATATCAGATTTTTCACTTACCTTAGTGCTGCAAATCAAGACAAGCAAAAATCATCAATGACATGGCAAAGGTAAGCATAAAATCTGAGAAAATCACTCCTTTTGGAGGAATATTTCACGTGAGGGAGCATTTT
>JALFCG010000032.1 GCA_022771265.1 Prevotella sp. | reverse complement strand
TGGGAGGCTTCTTACAGCCGCACCATTGCGGGGCAGACCTACACCATCAAGCCCGACTCGAAGATGTGGATTTTCCCATTCCCGCAGAGCGTGCTCAACAACAATCCGAATATAACAAAACACAACTATGAAGAGTAGGGCAACAATCTTCACGTTCAAGGGAACGCTTGACTGCCCCTTTGCGGCAGCAAGCTTAATTAACGGCCAATAAAAAACTAACGCGTAACGGAATTACACCGTTACGCGTTACGCTTCTTATAAATCACAAACTGTTTATATCATCCTCGCTGAGCCCGGTTGCCTCCTTTATTATTGTTTTAATCACTTACTTCGTATAACCCGGCGCAGGCAGGTGCATGCCGTACATGGTGAGGTTGTTCTTGCGTGCATATTTCAGTATGCGCAGGCGTGACTGCCGTGCGGCATCAGCGTCCATGTCGTATGTAGGACTGTACTCGGGATGTTTCAGCTGGAGCGCGGCACCATGGATGAGGTCAGCAATGACGAGGATGCTGTCTTTCTGGAACACGGTGTGACCGGGAGTATGACCGTATGCGGCAATTGACTTCACCCCACCTTCGAGAGTGTCGCCAGCCTCGAAGAGACGCAGGCGGTCTTTATAGGCTTCGAGCACTGTCTTTGCCAGTCTTGCATTGTCGCCATTCATAGCCTTCCACGCCTCGGCTTCCACGCGGTTGACATATACCTGAGCCTTGGGGAATGTCGCCTTGCCTTCCTTCAGCAAGCCTCCGATGTGGTCGGGATGGAGATGAGTGATAAATATCAGCTCAAGATTTTCCGGTGTCACCCCTTCCTCCTTCAGTTTGGGAATCATTTGACTGAATGGCGCGCCAAGCCCTGCGTCGAACAGTATGGCCTTCCCTTCTGTCTTGAGCAAGAAGCAGCTCACGCTTGACGGAACACCTTCCTGAAGGCCTAATGCGTTCCATAGCGAGTCGGACACTTCAGGATATAGTTTATGGGGCTGCAGATTACCTCCCTGTTTGTCTTCTATCCATGTGATGGTTGTCGGTTGCTCATTTTCGACAACCGTTCCCTGTTTCTTTTGTGCGCAGGCTGCAATGACGAGCATACATGCGGCTAATGTGGCTATTTTTCTTATTACAATCATTATCTTTAGTTTATTTTTGTTTCCCACCCTTTTCTATGCAATGCATCAACTTGTCTTCACTCTTCATTTACCTCACGCTCCACTCAAAGAGACCTGTCGAGTTGTCCTCGGGCAAATCGATTTCAATCTTCACAGCAGTAGTCTTCACGGGGTCGAAGTTCACTGTACATGCGCTTCCCTTGACAGACGGATACTTGTCGGCACCACTCACCGGTTGCCATTTTCCTTCGCCGTCCTTGTAATACATACGCCATGCCTTTGGTATGCGGCATCCACCCCAAGGCCCATCGTCAAACCAATACACTGTCGAACTCTGTACAGTCGATTCCTGCGGGAACTCGTAAGCTATCCACTCAGTGCAGTTGTTCTTAGGCCACCAGTGATAATAGGGCATCGAGCGGTCGTCACCATCCTTCGGCACGAGTCGGTCACTTATTGACGAGAGCGACGTAGCTGGTGTTGAGGCAGTTATCTTACTCAATGAAGCAAGAGTTGCCGGCTTAGAGGGACGTGACGCGTTGAGGTCCTGTGCCTGCCATACGCGCATCTTTCCACTACCGCGATGACACCAAGCATAATATGGTATGAATGTCATGCGCACATCCTTTGTGGTGAGTCGTCCGCTCTTGTCGAAGCTTAATATCTGACCATCTGTCTTTATCACCTTTATATAATAGTCGGCCTCCTTGGCATGCTTTGCATGCAATGTAGCGTCCTCCACAACCATCTTGGGGCTCTGGTTAATCAGCGCTCCCATAAGATCAAAGTCATTGTCGGGCCATTCGGTGCAATACACAATCGGTCCGCGTTCAATGGCAATAAATCCACGGTCAGCCTCAACCATACCGTTTGCACGAACTGTTCGGGGTTCCATGTCGAAATGTACTCTCACCACGTCACCCTTCTTCCATTTTCTATTGATGGTAAAGTATCCGTCGGCCTCTATTTTGCCTTCCACCTTCACTCCGTTCACTTCAATGCTGTATTGCGGGCGCAAGTTGTCGCTATATTCATACAAGTTACTTGGCACTACCTGGTTGCGCACCCATCCCGGAATACGAACCTTCATTGCCCACTGTCCAGCCTTGTTGGCTCCCAGCTTGATTGCGATGTCACCATTCCAGGGATATTCAGTAGTTTGCTCAATAGTCACTTTCTTACCTTTCACGTCAAGTGTTGATGTATTGCTCATAAAGAGATTTACATACACGTTGTTGTCTTTCACTGCATATACATATCCAGGCAAAGAGGGGATGAATCGTGCTATGTTCGAAGGACAGCAAGCGCATCCAAACCACGGCTGGCGCTGGTGCTGACCCATTGACTCAAGGGGATTGGGATAAAAGAATCCACCTCCGTCGAGCGATACTCCGGAGATAAGGCCGTTATACAGCGAACGCTCAAGCACATCGTAGTATTTCGACTCTCCGTGGAGCAGGAACAAGCGATAGTTGACATATACATTACCAATGGCGGCGCATGTCTCGCAATATGCCGACATATTTGGCAGTTCATAGTTCTTGCCAAAGGCCTCTCCGGAGGCTGTAGAACCAATACCTCCAGTGATGTACATCTTCTTGCTCACAATGTTTTCCCATATACGGTCGATAGCCTCGATGTACGACTTGTCACCAGTAAGGGCAGCCACATCAGCCATACCGGCATACATATATGCGGCACGCACGGCATGTCCCACAGCCTCATCCTGCTCAAGCACTGGCAGGTGACTCTGGCTGTACTCGCTCTTAAACTGCGTCTTTCCGCGATAGTCGAGCAAGAACTTTGCTTCGTCAAGGTATTTCTTCTCGCCAGTCAGCACATATAGCTTGCACAGTGCCATCTCGGCAATCTGATGTCCCGGAACAACACAAGCCTGACCGCTGTTCGGACCAACCTCACGGCATACGCAATCGGCATAACGGCATGCTATGTCGAGGAATTTCCTTGAACCCGTGGCCTGATAGTGGGCAACAGCTCCCTCCACCATGTGTCCGAGGTTATAAAGTTCGTGACTGAGGTCTTCCTCTTTCGACCATCTCTTGTCGCCAGCCCATTCATGAGGATGCTTCGGGTTCATCGTGCGCGATGTATATAGGTATCCGTCGGGCTCCTGAGCCTTTGCCACGATGTCGAGCACACTGTCGATATACTCCACGAGTCGCTTGTCGCTATATGTCTGCAGTGAGTAACTTGCGCCCTCGATGGTCTTATATACATCGGTGTCATCAAACGACAATCCCTCCACCTTATATGATTCACTCGGTTTGGCAGCCTTCTCGAAATTGGTGTATCTACCTGTTTCCTCACATTTGCTGAAGGCGAGTGGTATAGTTACCTCGCGGCTTGCCTTTAGTCTCTGCCCCCAGAACGAGTCAGTGACTTTCACTTTGGTAAACTCCACAGGAGTGATTGGATAGCCATGGCCACCCTTCTTCTGTGCATTGGCGGGCATCATTACTGCCGCCATGATTGAAGCGATAATGATTTTTTTCATATTCGGTTTTTTAATTATTGTTTCGATAACTGTATTTCGCTTGCAAAGATAATCCTTTTATTTTTAACAGAAAGAAATAATCGTCTCAATCAATGCAAAAATAGTCTCGTTTTGTCATATTTCAGGCTTTGCAGTACATTTTTTCCATTATTTCGGACGTTTTTGCCACCTGTCACCTCTATTCACTTAGCTCCACCGAAGCCTTTCAGTCCTGCGGCGTGTTCTCTTGACGTATGCATACTGTATCAGTCTTTTTTTTGACTGTTGTTGCATGCACTGAACAGAACGTATTGATTATTTCACTCTCGATATTCAGATTTTGTCACTTAGGCTGATATATAATAAGGTAAAGCCCGTGTCTGATTTATATTCCGCAGTGCGGAACGTGCATTCCACAGTGTTGAACTTATATTCCACAGTGCTGAACATATATTCCGCGGTGCGGAACATAGAACAAAGACCTATTCTGATATAATTATGACAGCTTTAGTGAATACTTTCTAATAACTGTTATCACACATTCACTACTACTATCCACATATCATTACAATGTCCATTCTCACGAGTACTCAACTATGATTATCATTTTCTCTTGCCACTTCTGTCACCAAACAGCAGTATTACAATACAAAAATAGTACTGAAATGCATGGTATTTGCAAGGTTAGGACGATATTTGCACCTTTTGAGACTATTTTTTCATCCTATTTCATGAATTATATGTAATTTTGCAGCGTGAATCGAAACAACGTCTGAATAACTAATAAAACAACGATATGATAGAAATGAAAAAAATGATAGCTGCAATATGCTGCTCATTGTCGACACTTTCTATGAGTGCCGACAACAATAGCCCTCGCAATATTAAAGAGGTGAAGCCAGTGGTGGTCAATTGCCCGGAGGGCACTGTCCCCAGTCTGCCACACCTCGTATGGGTGAGCTATAGCGACGGACAGTCGGAATTCCGACAGGTGAGATGGAGCAACTCTGCTCTCGCCATCGAAAAGAAGCAAGCCGACAAGAAGAAAAATCCTGCAGGAAAGACATATAAAGTTAATGGTTACATAATTGGAGACGAAAACACCGAACTGGGTTTCCCTATTGCCGCTGAGGTGAAGGTGGTAAAGGGTGAGAATGACGTGCCACGCAATGCTGTGGCACATACCTTACCCCTATCGGATGTCACCCTCAATGGAGACAACAGGTTGACATGGAACCGCGACGAGGCCATCCGCGAAATCTGTTCGTGGGACGTTACTCAGCAACTCTATAACTATCGCGACACCTATGGATTGCCCACAGAGGGATATACCGTCAGTGACGGATGGGACGCTCCCGACTGCAAGCTCAAAGGTCATGGTTCTGGGCATTATATGTCGGCATTGGCACAGGCTTATGCAGTGACTACCGACCCTGTGCAGAAGGATATCCTTAGAAGGAATATCGTGAGGATGGTGAACGAACTGCGCGAATGTCAGGAGCGCACCTTCGTATATAACGAGAAGTTAGGACGCTATTGGGAGGCTCGCGACTTCGCCCCCGAGGAAGAGCTGGGCAATATGAAGGGAGCATGGAACGACTTCGACGGATATAAAAAGAAGTATAAGGAATATGGCTATGGATATATCAACGCCATTCCCGCACAACACTGTGCCCTCATTGAGCGATATGCACCATACAATAACACCGACGGAGTATGGGCACCATATTACTCGGTGCACAAGCAGCTTGCCGGACTTATCGACATTGCCAACCTGTTTGACGACAAGGCAGTAGCCGACAAGGCACTCACAATAGCTAAGGACATGGGACTGTGGGTGTGGAACCGCATGCACTACCGCACCTACGTGAAGAAGGATGGCACACAGAAGGAACGCCGTGAGCGTCCAGGCAATCGCTATGAGATGTGGGATATGTATATCGCCGGAGAGGTGGGCGGCATCAGTGAGTCGCTGGCACGCCTGTCGGAGATGGTAAGCGACAAGGACGAGAAGGCTAAACTCCTTGAGGCAAGCAACTACTTTGACGCACCAAAATTCTACGACCCGCTGTCGAGGAACATCGACGACATACGCACACGCCATGCCAACCAGCACATACCTATGATTATAGGTGCACTGCGCTCATACAATGGTAACGGCAACACCTATTATTATAATATAGCCCAAAATTTCTGGACACTGCTTCAGGGACGATATATATATGCCACAGGTGGAGTGGGCAACGGAGAGATGTTCCGCCAACCATATACACAAATCCTGAGTATGGCAACAAATGGCATGCAGGAGGGAGAGGCTGAGAGCAATCCCGACATCAACGAGACTTGCTGTGCATATAACCTCTTGAAGCTCACGCGCGACCTCAACTGTTACAACCCCGACGACGCAAGATATATGGACTACTACGAGCGAGTGCTCTACAACCAGATTATTGGATCGCTCAACCCTGAGCACTACCAGACTTGCTACCAATATGCCGTAGGACTGAATGCCACAAAACCATTCGGCAACGAAACACCGCAATCCACATGCTGCGGAGGTACGGGATCGGAGAACCACACAAAGTATCAGGAGGCTGCATACTTTGTTAACGACAAATCTCTCTTTGTTACATTATATATACCTACTACGTTAGATTGGAAAGAAAAAGGAATAAAGATTGTCCAGGATTGTCTTTGGCCTGCTGAATCATCGAAGATTTCAATTGTTGAGGGCAAAGGCAAATTTACCTTGAAGCTCCGCGTTCCCTATTGGGCAACTGCGGGCTTCACAGTAAAGCTCAACGGAAAGACTATCGCCACCAACTGCCAACCATCTACATATTACAGTGTGGAGCGCAAATGGAAGAAAGGAGATGTGATAGAGGTGGAAATGCCTTTCACCAAGCACATCAACTATGGTGCCGACAAACTGACAAGCGACGTGGCAAGTGCCGACGGCGCGCAACTCGACGATGCATGGGTGGGAACACTGATGTACGGACCATTAGCCATGACAGGCACTGACGCCATGACATGGAGCGACGCCACACTCAACATCGACTCGCATCTCGACAACATCACTGCCAACCGTCCTACCAAGGACTCTGGAGTGAACGGCAACCTATACACCCTGACAGTAAACGGACAGACATTCCAGCCCGACTACTATCGCTCAAATCATACCACCCACTATTATCGCATCAACCACACTGATGCACCACAAAGTGAGGTAAACGAGACTACTATTGAGGTAGATAAGAGTGAGCTGCAATCTCTCATCGCAATGGCAGAGGAGAGAGTGGCTGAGCAGGACAAGTGGGCTCCCAATGGCTACTGGCGCCTTGTGAAGGCTCTCGACGATGCAAAAATGGTTAATGGCAGCACTGCAGCATTAACCCAGAAGAAGGTTAACAGAGCGGCAGCCAAGCTAAATAAGGCCATCAACACCATGCGTCCAGGCAACCTTGCCGAGATGGAAGACCTCCGCCCACTCACAGGATTGCTGCGCAGGGCAGGCACACCCGATAAGAACACATCGGCAGAACTGAAGGAGGCTGTGGAATATGCCGAGATGGTGAAGAAATACGTCACCGACGGTAGCGGCACACACGACATGATCAACACTGCCGTGGACAAGCTACGCAAGGCAATTAATCAGTAAAAAAGAATTAAAGACCTAAAGTCGCTCAACGAAGTGGTTGTCATCGGATATGGTACACAGCGCAAAGGCGATATCATATCGGCTATTACCAGTGTTAAGGCAGAAGACTTCACTGTTGGTAATATCAACAATGCAGGTAACCTTATCAAGGATAAGGTGGCAGGTCTTACAATAACCAGCCCCTCAGCTGACCATGGCGCATCTTCGCAGATTAGTCTTCGAGGTATAGCCACTGTATCGGGTAATGCCCAACCACTTGTCCTTGTTGACGGCACACCAGGTAGTCTTCAGTCTGTGGCTCCTGAGAACATTGCTTCTATCGACGTACTGAAGGACGCATCCGCAGCCGCCATATATGGTACCCGTGGTGCCGGTGGCGTGATTATCATTACTACGAAGACAGGTTCGCGCGAACAGGAAACACAGTCAACTTATGCAGGATATGTTTCGTTCTCGAATTGGGCCAAGAAGGCAGATTTTATGGAACCCTCTGACATTCGCGCGGGACTAACGAGTATGAATGATGAGGGATATGACACCGACTGGCTTGATGCCATCAGTTGCACCGCCGTAACCCATAATCACAGCTTCTCACTACAAGGTGGTTCTGCCAAGACTTCTTATTACGGAAACTTTACTTATAGAAATGCCCAAGGTGTAATGAAGAAGACTGGCAATGAGACGATGACTCTAAACTTCGACATGAGTCACTGGATGTTAAATGATATGTTGAAAGTGAATCTAAAGATACAGGCTGAGTCCTACAAATATGATATGAATGATGCTACGACAATTTATCGTCAGGCAGTAATTCGCAACCCGACATCTCCAATTTAGAATTCGGATGGAACATCATGAATGAATCGTTCATGAAGGACACTCGCAAATGGCTTGACAACCTGAAGTTGCGTGCCGGATGGGGTGTAACCGGTGTCATACCCGGTTATCCTTACTCCTCTATGGTAAGATATACATATTCTGGTGGAAACTACTTCAGAGACGGACAGTGGAATAAGGGTCTGAAAGCCATTTCTAATGCCAACCCCGACTTGAAATGGGAAACAACACGAGAATTTAACGTCGGTGTTGACTGGAGTGTCTTTAATGACAGACTTGGAGGTAGCATTGACCTTTATGTCAAGAAGACAAGCGACATGCTCTATGATTATGCCGTGCCAAGTCCTCCCAACCTCTACACATCTACTCTTGCCAATGTCGGTAAGATGACCAACAAAGGTATCGAAGTAATGGTAAAGGCTGTGCCTATAAGAACAAAGGATCTTGAATGGACAACTCAAGTGACATTACAGCACAACAAGAATGAACTTGTAAGTCTCTCCAACGATTTGTATCAGACAGACAATGTGCTTTGGCTGCAAGGCGTAGGCGATCCTGTATCTCCACACACAAGGTTGAGGTAGGACAGTCACTTGGACGTATATATAGCCTTAAGGCTGTATGTGTATCGGAGTCAACAGGATTGTTCCTTATCAATAATCCTGAGACAGGTCAATGCGCGGAGTTCAAACGGAGAAAGTGAATTGACATAGCAATATCCATCCATAGTTCTCCTAATATGTTTATTCAATACTGATTAACCACGTCAACGACAGAATGGGATAATTGAACAAACTTGACACCATATTTTCTGTATAGTGTTGGTAAGTAAGTCTATTATCCTTCAAAAAAGTAGTTGCGCTTATTTATGTATATTACCGAACATCGGGAATTAAATCTCAATAATTCGGAAGATAATACGTCAATAGAGCCTTAAGAACTCGTAGCTGTTACCTACAATGGATAGATAGCGAATGAAATCGGCGAGTGCGATGACTACTGTGCCACGACAGTCGTTGGGATGGAAAGAGAGTGTGGAGGCTTGCCGCAGATTATCATCAAGGAAGAGATGGACGTGGTTGGCAGTGTCATTGATGAGTCCGAAAGGAGACACACTGCCAGGCTCAAGACCCAAATAACGCATCATGCGCTCTGGAGAGGCAAACGAAAGCTTGCCGCACGAGGGAAGTCCCTGCGAAACCAAAGACTCTTTGAGGCGATGCTCCAGGTCATGGATGTCAAGGTCATGGTCACAATGAAAGCATACGAGATAATGACGGTTTCCCTTATGGTTACGGAAAAAGAGATTCTTACAGTGAACGCTGCCGTCATCATGCCACCATCGTTTCGCCTCCTCTATTGTCTTGCCCTCAGGATGGTGATACACGTCAAAAGCAATGCCATGACTCTTCAAATAATCAATCACAATGTCTTCCTTATTCATTCTCTTTCTTATTTATCTTCATAATATTCGACTGGCAGGGAATCACTGACATTGAAATCCTCATGCCAACCGTCATCATAAATGTATTTTATACTGTAGCCACGGTATTCTGATGGCACATGGAGGACTTCAACAAGATGCCAACGAGGTACACCATAATCATGGGACTGACGGTAAAGTATCAATCTGTTTGAAAGGTAATCCACATCAAAAAAACCTCCGCCGATAGGATTATCACCGGGCAGTACAAGTTCACTGTGAAGGTGAACCATTCCTATACGAAGGTAACCATCCATTGTTAAAATGAATTTTGGGAGCGCAGACAATGACATAATACGGTAATTAAAAAGTCCCAGGGCAATGGCTGCACTGGGACTTTTTATTATCATTTGTTACTGACATTTATTCAGCTTTTGGAGCCTCTTCTGCTGCCTCTGTTGAAGTAACTTCTGCTACTGGTGCTTCAGCTACAGGAGCTTCACCCTCAGCCTTGGTTGACTTGCGTGAACGGCGTGTAGCCTTCTTCTTTGTGGCTGTCTTTGCCATGTTCTCATCGAAGTCAACGAGCTCAATGAAACAAATCTGAGCTGCGTCACCCTGACGGTAACCGAGCTTGATGATGCGGGTATAGCCACCGGGACGGTCGCCAACCTTAGCTGCAACAACACCGAAAAGTTCCTTAAGAGCCTCCTTGTTCTGAAGGTAACGGAAAACTACACGACGAGAGTTGGTAGTATCCTCCTTGCAACGGGTGATAAGAGGTTCTACATACTTCTTCAAGGCCTTAGCCTTTGCCACGGTCGTAGTGATTCTTTTGTGCATGATCAGCGAGATTGCCAAGTTTGCGAGCAAAGCCTGACGATGATCCGCAGTACGGCCGAGATGATTGAATTTCTTATTATGTCTCATTTTTGTTTAATCTTGTTAGAGAACAAGGAGCTATTACTCCTTGTCCAGTTTATACTTTGAAATGTCGGTTCCAAACGAAAGATTCAGACTCTCGAGCAAATCATCAAGCTCAGTGAGCGATTTCTTACCAAAGTTACGGAACTTCAAGAGGTCAGTCTTGTTGTACTGTACCAAATCGCCAAGGGTCTCAACATCAGCAGCCTTTAGGCAGTTGAGGGCACGAACGGAAAGGTTCATGTCAATGAGACGGGTCTTGAGCAACTGGCGCATGTGGAGAACTTCCTCGTCAAACTCCTGGTTGCCATCAACATCAGTGTTCTCGAGAGTAATCTTCTCGTCGCTGAACAACATGAAGTGATAGATAAGGATTTTGGCAGCCTCTTTAAGAGCGTCCTTCGGGTGAATGGAACCATCCGTAGTGACTTCAACGACAAGTTTATCGTAGTCGGTCTTCTGCTCGACACGATAAGGCTCAACAGCGAACTTCACATTACGGATAGGAGTGTAAATAGAATCGATAGGAATTACGTTAACGTCAGTACAGAACTCTCGGTTCTCATCTGCAGGAACGTATCCACGTCCCTTGTTAATCGTAAGGTCTATCTGCATTGAAGCTTTGGAGTCTAAATGACAAATCACCAATTCTGGGTTTAACACTTCAAATCCAGTCAGATACTTACCTATATCGCCAGCCTTGAACTCGGTAGAATTCTCGACCGTGATACTGACTTTTTCGTTCTCGAATTCTTCTACTACTTGCTTGAACCTCACTTGCTTGAGATTCAAGATAATGTTGGTCACGTCTTCTTTTACACCAGATACTGACGAGAACTCATGCTCAACACCGGTTATGCGGATGGTGTTGATGGCATAGCCCTCAAGTGATGAAAGAAGAATGCGGCGCAAGGCATTACCGATGGTAACACCGAAGCCGGGCTCAAGAGGACGAAACTCGAACTTGCCGAACTTGTCGTTGGCCTCCAGCATTACGACTTTATCAGGTTTTTGAAATGCTAATATCGCCATTAATTTAATGATTTATTTAGAGTACAACTCAACGATTAACTGCTCCTTAATGTTCTCAGGAATGTCGGCACGCTCCGGTTTGTGGAGGAACTTGCCACTCTTGGTATTCTCATCCCACTCAATCCATGGATACTTGCTGTGGTTGAAACCAGCCAAAGCAGCTTCGATGACCTCGAGGGACTTAGCCTTCTCACGCACACCAATAACCTGTCCTGGCTTCACAGAGTAAGAAGGAATATTCACTACCTGACCATCAACAGTAATATGCTTGTGACCTACAAGCTGACGCGCAGCTGCACGTGTAGGAGCAATGCCCAGACGGAACACTACATTGTCAAGTCTGCACTCAAGGTTCTGAAGGAGAACCTCACCGGTGATACCACTGGCCTTTGCAGCCTTCTCGAACATATTACGGAACTGACGCTCAAGCACTCCGTAAGTATATTTGGCCTTTTGCTTCTCTGCCAGCATGACAGCGTACTCAGACATCTTTCTGCGACGGTTGTTGCCATGCTGTCCAGGAGGGAAGTTCCTTCTGGACAAAACTTTGTCAGCGCCGAAGATGGGCTCACCAAAACGACGCGCAATTTTTGATTTCGGTCCTATATATCTTGCCATAGTTAATTCTGATTAAAATTGTTCAACAACATAATGATTATACACGACGTCTCTTTGGAGGACGGCAACCATTGTGTGGCAGCGGTGTCACGTCAACAATCTCGATAACCTCGATACCAGCACCGTGAATAGCACGGATTGCAGACTCACGTCCATTGCCTGGACCCTTTACATAAGCCTTTACCTTGCGAAGACCGAGATCGAAAGCTACCTTTGCACAATCCTCTGCAGCCATCTGTGCGGCATAAGGAGTATTCTTCTTTGAGCCACGGAATCCCATCTTGCCGGCGGAAGACCAAGAAATAACCTGACCTTCACCATTAGCCAAAGACACGATGATATTGTTGAAAGAGCTATGAACATGAAGCTGTCCGATAGCATCTACCTTAACATTTCTTTTCTTTGATACGACTGTTTTCTTTGCCATAATAATCAAAAATTTAAATTCCTAAATTCTAATTCCTAATTCCTAATTACTTAGTGGCCTTCTTCTTATTTGCAACAGTCTTCTTCTTTCCCTTGCGGGTACGAGCATTATTCTTGGTGCTCTGACCACGAACAGGAAGACCGTGACGATGACGAACTCCACGATAGCAACCAATATCCATCAGTCGCTTGATATTCAACTGGATCTCTGAACGGAGATCACCTTCAACCTTGAATTCAGCGCCGATAATTTCACGGATTTTGGCAGCCTGGTCGTCACTCCACTCATTGACCTTCAGGTCGCGGCTGACACCTGCCTTGTCCAATATCTTTGCTGAACTACTTCGACCTATACCATAGATATAGGTCAATGCGATTTCGCCACGCTTATTCTGGGGCAAATCTACTCCAACAATTCTAATTGCCATTTTGTTAAATAAAAAATTTGTTATTAAATAATTAACCCTGACGCATCTTGTACTTAGGGTTCTTCTTGTTGATAACGAACAGGCGTCCCTTACGACGTACAATCTTGCAGTCTGGGGTACGCTTCTTCAATGATGCTCTTGTCTTCATATTATGTTGTCTATTGTTTATTTGTATCTAAATACAATTCTACCCTTGGTCAGGTCATAGGGACTCATCTCTACCTTCACCTTGTCGCCGGGCAGTATCTTGATGTAGTGCATTCTCATCTTACCTGAGATATGCGCAATAATCTGCACTCCATTCTCTAATTCTACTCTGAACATCGCATTCGACAACGATTCTACAATCGTTCCGTCCTGTTCTATTGCGGATTGTTTTGCCATATACCTTTAGTTGATGTCTAAACTTTCTATTTCTGAAAATGTTGATAAAATATCTGCCTTACCATGACGCACTGCTATCGTATGCTCAAAATGAGCCGCAGGTTTACCGTCAAGTGTCTTTATCGTCCATCTGTCCGACATGAGCATTACCTTCCGGCTACCCATTGTCACCATAGGCTCGATAGCTAAACACATTCCTGACTTCAGCATAACGCCTTCTCCTTGTGAGCCGTAGTTAGGAACTTGTGGTTCCTCATGCATTTCCCTGCCAATTCCATGACCGGTCAATACCCTGACAACACCGTAACCTTGACTTTCACATAGAGTCTGGACAGCATGTCCAATGTCTCCCAAGTGATTACCCGCGCAAGCCACGTCAATGGCATTATACAACGAGGCCTTGGTTACCTCAAGAAGTTGTTTGACTTCATCAGAAACTTCGCCGACACAAAATGTGTAACAAGAATCTCCGTTAAACCCCTTGTACAGAGTACCACAGTCAATGGATATTATGTCACCTTCACGTAATATTGTTGTTGCATCAGGAATGCCATGGACAACCACGTCGTTGACCGAAGTACAAATACTTGCAGGGAAAGGTCCTCCTAACTTGCTGGGAAAGCCCTTGAATGTAGGAACAGCGCCATGGTCTCTTATAAACTCATCGGCTATCCTGTCCAACTGCAGGGTAGAGATTCCCGGTTTTATGTGTTTAGCTAATTCGCCAAGTGTCTTCCCAACAAGGGAATTCGCTTGGCGCATTAGCTCTATTTCGTCTTCTGTCTTCAGAAATATACTCACAGATTCATCTTGTATTAGTAAGCTGAAACACCTCCACGTGCATGAACACGGCCGGAGTTGAGCAAACCGTCGTAATGACGCATCATGAGATGGCTCTCAATCTGCTGAAGAGTATCAAGCACAACACCGATGAGAATCAAGAGTGATGTACCTCCGAAGAACTGAGAGAATGCATCCTGTACATTCAGCAGACCAGCAAGAGCCGGCATGATTGCAATAAACGCTATGAACAGAGAGCCGGGGAGTGTGATACGTGACATAACAGTATCGATGTAATCGGCAGTATCCTTACCGGGCTTGATGCCTGGTATAAAGCCATTATTACGTTTCATGTCCTCAGCCATCTGAGTCGGGTTCAATGTAATCGCTGTATAGAAATAAGTAAAGGCGATAATCAGCAATGCGAAAACAACATTATAAAGGAGGCTGTTTCTGTCCAGCAAGGAATGAAGCAACCAACTAGAGTTTTCAGAAGCCGAATACTGAACGATTACCAACGGAATGAACATCAGAGCCTGTGCAAAGATGATAGGCATAACGTTGGCAGCGAACAACTTCAGCGGGATATACTGACGTGCACCGCCATACTGCTTGTTTCCGACAAGACGCTTGGCATACTGTACGGGAATCTTTCGAGTTCCCTGTACCAAAACAATAGATGCGCAAACAACTGCATAGAGAATGATAATCTCTACGAGGAACATTACCAAGCCGCCAGCTGTGATAGCAGTGAATCGGGAACCGATTTCCTGAATGAAAGCCTGTGGGAGTCTGGCAATAATACCAATCATAATGATTATCGAGATACCATTACCTATACCTTTATCTGTAATGCGCTCACCCAGCCAAAGGATGAACATACTTCCAGCTGCAAGGATGATAGTACCAGTAATAATAAACACTGGCCAAGCAATACCAGATGCGAGAGCACCTGCAGCCTGCATCTTTAGATTGATGAGGTAACTCGGAGCCTGGAACAGCAGGATACCCACTGTCAGCCACCGAGTGTACATGCTAATCTTCTTACGACCACTCTCACCCTCCCGCTGCATCTTCTGGAAATAAGGTACAGCGACAGCGAGAAGCTGCATAACGATAGAAGCAGAGATGTAAGGCATAATTCCCAACGCAAATATAGAAGCATTGGAAAATGCTCCACCAGAGAACATATCCAGAAGTGACATCAAACCTCCCTGGGTCTGCGACTGTAGTTTGTCCAACATGGCAGGATTAATGCCCGGAAGCACGACGAAAGAGCCGAAACGGTAAATCGCCGTAAACAGAAGTACCACAAGGATGCGGGTACGCAAATCCTCAATCTTCCAGATGTTCTGTAGTGTCTCTATTAACTTCTTCATTACTTTAGATTATAGTTGTGTTACCACCTACTGCTTTAATTGCCTCTTCGGCAGACTTAGAGAATGCGTTAGCCTCTACGTCAACCTTGGCCTTGAGCTCACCGTTACCAAGAACCTTAACAAGTTCCTTTCCATTGGTGAGTCCAGCTGCAACAAGTTCTGCTATACCGATTTTTGAGAGGTTCTTCTCCTCTGCAAGCTTCTGGATTGTAGAAATGTTGACAGCAAAATACTCTTTGTGGTTGATGTTCTTGAATCCGGTCTTCGGAACACGACGCTGCAAAGGCATCTGACCACCTTCGAAACCGATCTTCTTCTTATAACCAGACCTAGCTTTCGCACCCTTATGACCACGGGTAGAAGTTCCGCCAAGACCAGAACCTGGTCCACGGCCAATTCTACGCTGTGAATGAGTAGAGCCTTCAGCTGGCTTCAAATTATGTAATTTCATAATCGTATCAAATTTTATAACGTTTATTAGTCAATAACGGTCACTAAGTGATGAACCTTGCGAATCATTCCTCGGATAACGGGATTATCTTCTTTCTCAACTACCTGAGAAATCTTGTGAAGGCCAAGAGCCAAAAGGGTTCTCTTCTGGTCCACAGGAGCACCAATCCTACTTTTTATCTGCTTAATCTTAATTGTTGCCATAGTTATATCTCCTTATCCTCTGAAAACTTTATCCATACTAATGCCACGTGTAGCTGCGATAGTATAAGCATCGCGAAGTTCGCCAAGAGCTGCGATAGTGGCCTTTACCAGGTTGTGTGGGTTAGAAGAACCCTTTGACTTTGCAAGGATGTCCTTAACACCAACACTCTCGAGCACGGCACGCATAGCACCACCTGCAACAAGTCCTGTACCGGCAGCAGCAGGTCTCATATATACATGAGCTCCACCGAAACGAGCTTCTACATCGTGAGGTATTGTTCCCTTGAGAACTGGAACCTTGACAAGATTCTTCTTGGCTGCCTCAACACCTTTGGCGATAGCTGCTGTTACTTCACCAGCCTTGCCGAGACCCCAGCCAATAACGCCATTGCCGTCACCGACTACGACGATTGCTGCGAATGTGAAAGTGCGACCACCCTTTGTTACCTTTGTAACACGGTTAATAGCAACCAACCTGTCTTTCAATTCTACGTCACTATTTACTTTAACTTTGTTCATTGCCTTAATCGTTTAAAAATTCAGTCCGCCTTTGCGTGCTGCATCAGCAAGCGACTTTACTCTACCATGATAAAGATAACCATTGCGGTCGAAAACCACAGATGTAACACCAGCCTCAAGAGCCTTTTTAGCCACGAGTTCGCCGACTTTCTCAGCCTGCTGGATTTTTGGCATCGCCTCTAATCCGAGTGAAGAAGCTGAAGCGATGGTCTTTCCTTCCTGGTCGTTGATAACCTGTGCGTAAATCTGCTTATTACTGCGGAAAACACTCATGCGAGGACGCTCTGCAGTACCGAACACATTCTTGCGAATTCTGTATTTAATCTTAATTCGTCTTTCTACTTTCTTTGTTGTCATAATCTTGAAATGTTAAAGTTACTTAGCTGAAGCTGACTTACCAGACTTTCTGCGAATAACCTCGCCCTTGAACAGAACGCCCTTACCCTTGTAAGGTTCAGGTTTACGGAAAGAACGAATCTTAGCACAAACAAGTCCCAGCAATGCTTTATCGCAAGACTCGAGAATAATCTGAGGATTTTGGTTACGCTCAGACTTTGTTTCAACCTTAATCACGTTAGGCAACTGAATAAAGATTGGGTGAGTATAACCGAGTGAGAACTCGATGATGTTTCCCTGGTTAGAAACACGATATCCAACACCGACGAGCTCAAGTTCCTTCTTGTAACCCTGGCTAACACCAATAACCATATTGTTAACCAATGAGCGGTAAAGACCATGGAAAGCCTGCTTCTGCTTAACGTTCACAGGGCTGTTCTCGTCAATCTCCATTACTACTGATCCATCGTTTATGTTTACCTTGATGGATGGGTCAACATACTGAGAAAGCTCGCCCTTTGGGCCCTTAACGGTAACTACGTTGTTGCTGATTGCAACAGACACACCAGACGGTATGCTAATAGGTAATTTTCCAATTCTTGACATAGTTGAATCCTCCTATTAATATACGTAGCAAAGAACCTCACCGCCAATCTTTAGGTCAGCGGCCTCTTTGTTGGTCATTACACCTTTGGATGTGGACAAGATAGCGATGCCCAATCCGTTAATAACTCTCGGCATGTCCTTATAACCAGTGTACTTGCGTAGACCTGGTGTGGACACTCTCTTAAGGCACTTGATAGCGTTAGCCTTTGTTGTTGGGTCGTACTTCAATGCAACCTTGATACTTCCCTGAGGTCCATCCTCTACGAACTTGTAGTTCAGGATGTAACCCTTCTCGAAGAGGATCTTTGTAATCTCTTTCTTCAAGTTTGAAGCTGGTACTTCAACTACACGGTGATGAGCCATGATAGCGTTTCTCAACCTCGTCAGATAATCTGCTATTGGATCTGTCATTATATAAAATTGTTTAATTAATCGGGACTCCCCCGACAATATTAAATAAATAAAGTGTATCTCACTCTAATGTTACCAGCTGGCCTTCTTTACTCCAGGAATGAGACCTGCAGAAGCCATCTCACGGAACTGGATACGTGAAAGTCCGAACTGACGCATGTAACCCTTTGGACGACCGGTAATCTTGCAGCGGTTGTGCAGGCGGATTGGGTTGGCGTTACGTGGAATGCTCTGGAGCTTGCGTGCTGCCTCGTATGCATCAGCAGGATCCTCGGCAGTTGCAATAATCTTCTTCAGTGCGGCACGCTTTTCAGCATAGCGGGCAACAAGTTTGGCGCGCTTTACTTCGCGGGCCTTCATTGATTCTTTTGCCATATCAATTAATTGTTTTTAGCGTTCTTGAATGGAAGGCCGAAAGCCTTGAGGAGAGCAAATCCCTCTTCGTCGGTCTTAGCCGTAGTGACGAAAGTGATATTCATACCCTGAATGCGGTCAACAGAGTCGATATTGATTTCAGGGAAGATAATCTGCTCCTGAACACCGAGAGTATAATTTCCACGACCGTCAAACTTGCTCTCGATACCCTTGAAGTCACGTATACGCGGAAGTGCGACACGAACCAGTTTCTCAAGGAACTCGTACATGCGCTCACGGCGAAGTGTCACCATCACGCCGATTGGCATCTTCTTACGCAACTTGAAGTTTGCTATATCCTTCTTTGAGTATGTAGCAACAGCTTTCTGACCTGTAATCGCAGAAATCTCGTTGATAGCTACGTCAATGAGTTTCTTGTCCTGAGTAGCGTCGCCCAAGCCCTGATTGACAACAATCTTCTTGAGCACAGGAATCTGCATCTTGGAGCTGTAATTGAACTGCTTCTCAAGAGCAGGAGCAATCTGCTCTAAATATTGCTTCTTAAGTTGTGCTGTATTCATTATTTGATAACCTCCCCTGACTTTTTAGCGACACGGACCTTCTTTCCGTCGTCGTTCTTCTTAATGGCAACACGAGTTGGCTCACCTGTCTTTGGGTCAACCAAGCTCAAATTAGAGATGTGGATAGGAGCTTCCTGCTTGATGATGCCACCCTGAGGGTTCTTGGCAGAAGGCTTGGTGCTCTTAGAAACCATGTTCTTTCCTTCAACGATAGCGCGCTGCTCCTTTACAAGCACCTTGAGCACCTTATGAGGTGCAGGATACTTGCCGTTCTGGTCTCTTTTATCCTTGCTATTACCTGCAAGTACGAGAACCATGTCGTCTTTCTTTATTTTTAACTTTGTCATTTCTTGTCTCTTTTTACGTTAAAGAACCTCAGGTGCCAATGACACAACCTTCATGTTTACCGCGCGAAGCTCACGAGCGACAGGACCGAAGATACGGCTACCACGTAGCTCACCAGCGTTGTTAAGCAATACACAAGCATTGTCATCGAAACGGATGTAAGAACCGTCCGGACGGCGTATTTCCTTCTTCACGCGTACAACCAAAGCCTTAGATACTGCACCCTTTTTCAAGTCGCTTGACGGGATGACGTTCTTTACCGACACGACAATCACATCACCGACACTTGCATAACGACGGCCTGTACCACCGAGGACTCTGATGCAAAGAGCCTCGCGAGCGCCGCTGTTATCACATACTGTAAGTCTTGATTCTGCTTGTATCATAATTACTTAGCTTTTTCAACAATTTGAACTAATCTCCATCTCTTGGTCTTGCTCAAGGGACGGGTTTCCATAATGAGTACTGTATCACCTACATTAGCCTCATTTTTCTCATCATGAGCGTGGTATTTCTTTGTCTTCTGAACAAATTTACCATAAATAGGGTGCATCTCCTTGAACTTAGCTGCAATAACAATGGTTTTATCCATTTTGTTGCTGATTACGACACCCTGTCTTGTCTTTCTTAAATTTCTTGTTTCCATCTGGCCCATTATTATTTGTTAAGTTCTCTCTCGCGGAGCACTGTCTTCATACGTGCGATATCACGACGCGCTTTCTTAATCTCAGATGGATTCTCCAGAGGAGTGATTGCGTGGTTCAACTTCATCTGGTTGTACTTTGCAACCTCAGCCTCAATCTTCTCAGCCAAATCCTTGGTTTCGATTTCTCTAACTTCTTTGATTTTCATAAATTAAGCGTTTTTATCGTAATCACGTCTAACTACAAACTTAGTCTTGACAGGCAGCTTTTGTGCTGCGAGGCGAAGAGCTTCCTTCGCAATGTCAAATGACACACCTTCAACTTCGAAAAGGATGCGGCCCGGAGTGACCGGAGCTACCCTACCTGCGGGGTCACCCTTACCTTTACCCATTCGGACGTCAGCAGGCTTACGGGTGATTGGCTTATCCGGGAATATGCGGATCCAAACTTGTCCTTCACGCTGCATGTAACGGTTCACTGCGACACGTGCAGCCTCAATCTGTCGGCTGTCTATCCATTTTGCCTCAAGTGTCTTGATACCGAAAGAGCCGAAAGCGAGCTGAGTGCCACGGTGTGCGTTGCCCTTGTTTCCTCTTCCATCCTGAGGTCTTCTATATCTTACTCTCTTAGGTTGTAACATGATAGCTTCTTACTTTTAACGATTATTATTCTTCTTACCACGGAACTTTCTGCCACCATTGTTACCGTTGGCACCACGGCCAGCAGACTTCTCCTGTGTGAAGTTAGGAGTGAGCTCACGCTTTCCATAAACCTCACCACGGCAAATCCACACCTTGATGCCGAGCAGTCCCACCTTAGTGAGAGCCTCTGCCTGACAGTAGTCGATGTCAGCGCGGAAAGTGTGCAGTGGAGTACGTCCTTCCTTGTACATTTCCTTACGTGCCATTTCAGCACCGTTCAGACGTCCTGTGATTTGAACCTTAATACCCTCAGCACCTGCACGCATGGTGTTAGCTACAGCCATTTTGATTGCGCGGCGATAAGCTATCTTTCCTTCCACCTGGCGAGCGATGTTGTTAGCGACGATATTAGCGTCAAGCTCAGGTTTCTTCACCTCGAAGATGTTGATCTGAATTTCCTTGTCGTAAAGTTTCTTCAGCTCTTCCTTGAGCTTGTCAACATCCTGTCCACCCTTACCAATGACAATGCCCGGACGTGCGGTGCAAATAGTAATGGTAACCAATTTCAGTGTACGCTCGATGACAATGCGTGAAACGCTGGCCTTTGCCAAACGCTCATTGAGATACTTGCGGATTTTCTGGTCCTCAACCAGGTTATCACCGAAGTTCTTTCCACCGAACCAATTTGATTCCCAACCTCTGATGATGCCGAGGCGGTTGCTTATTGGATTAACTTTCTGTCCCATTCTACTATTTATTAATCATTAGTTATGGCGTCTACAAACAGGGTGACGTGATTAGAACGCTTGCGGATTCTATATCCGCGTCCCTGGGGTGCTGGTCTCATGCGCTTCATTGTAACGCCTTCGTCAACGAATACCTTTGTAATATACAATTCTCCTTCTTCGGCCTTGCGGTCATTCTTAGCCTCCCAGTTGGCGATGGCTGAACGCAAAAGCTTTTCTACATCAACTGAAGCAGCCTTCTTCGAGAAGCGGAGCACTGCGAGTGCCCTGTTCACTTCCATGCCGCGAATCATGTCAACGACATATCTCATCTTTCGAGGAGAAGAAGGAACATCCTTCAATTTAGCAAAATACTGAGTTTTAAGAGCTGCTTTTCTTTCCTCAGCCTTAATATGTTTTCTTGCTCCCATTATTATTATCTTTTAATTTCTGGTGAACCTGATTACTTCTTGTTTCCTGCATGGCCACCGAATCGGCGTGTTGGCGAGAATTCGCCGAGTTTGTGTCCGACCATGTTTTCAGTAATGTAAACAGGGATAAACTTATTTCCGTTATGAACTGCAACAGTGTGACCCACGAAGTCTGGGGAAATCATTGATGCACGAGCCCAAGTCTTAACGACGCTTTTCTTGCCGCTTTCATTCATGGCAAGGATTTTCTTTTCAAGCGATACGTTGATATACGGACCTTTTTTTAATGAACGACTCATAATTTTCTCTTAGTTAACTTGATTACTTACTTGCTCTTTCAATGATGTACTTGTTAGAAAGCTTCTTAGGTGCACGTGTCTTGAGACCCTTAGCGTACAAGCCCTTGCGTGAACGTGGGTGACCTCCTGTCTGACGTCCTTCACCACCACCCATCGGGTGATCGTGTGGGTTCATTACAACACCACGGTTGTGAGGACGGCGACCGAGCCAGCGTGAGCGTCCTGCTTTACCTGACTGCTCGAGTGCATGGTCAGAGTTACCGACGCTTCCTACTGTTGCCTTGCAGGCGCTGAGGATCTTGCGTGTTTCTCCTGAAGGGAGCTTAATAACGCAATAGTTGCCCTCACGGGATGTTAACTGAGCGAAATTACCAGCCGAACGAACGAGCAGGGCTCCCTGACCCGGACGCAACTCAATGTTGTGAATTACGGTACCGACAGGAATGTTGGCAAGTGGAAGTGCATTACCAATCTCTGGCACAGCATCTGCACCTGACATCAAAGTCGAGCCAACCTGCAGTCCATTAGGAGCAATGATATAACGTTTTTCACCATCAGCGTAGAAAAGGAGAGCTATGCGAGCCGAACGGTTTGGATCGTACTCGATAGTCTTTACTACAGCTGGAACACCATCTTTCTCTCGTTTGAAGTCAATCAGACGATACTTCTTCTTGTGACCTCCGCCGATGTAGCGTACAGTCATCTTACCAGTGTTGTTTCGACCGCCGGTAGAACGCTTGCCGCGAACGAGAGATTTCTCTGGCACGGATGCAGTAATTTCCTCGAACGTGCCAATAACTTTGTGTCTTTGTCCCGGAGTTACCGGTTTAAATTTACGTACTGCCATTTCTGTTTATTGTATATTGCTGTAAAAATCAATAGTATCGCCCTCCTTCAGAGTGACGATTGCCTTCTTGAACGCATTTTTCTGTCCTCTCACGAGTCCAGCCTTTGTGTATCTGCGCGAACGCTTTCCTGCGTAGCGAAGAGTGTTTACGTCCAGGACCGTAACATTGTACAGACTCTCAACTTCCTTCTTAATCTCCAACTTGTTTGCCTCCGGGCGAACAATAAAGCCATATTTTGGCTGGGCTACCTTAGTTACCTGTGTACCCTTGTTCTTACCGGTTTTAGGAGTATAAGTCTTATCGACAGATGTCTTGTCTGTCAGTTTTGTCATCTTCTCAGTGACCAATGGTTTGATTATGAATGCCATATTGCTTTATCTCCTATTGTTGTTTACTTGTTTAAGATATTGTTGATAACCTCGAGTGAGTTCTCTGTGATTACGAGCACGTCGGCGTTCAAAACTTTATACGAATTGAGCAGTGCGGCGAGCGTAACAGTTGAGCGCTCCAGGTTACGGGCTGACAAATATACGTTTTTATTTGCTTCTGGCAAAACGAAGAGCGCCTTTTTGCCCTCAACTTTAAGATTTTTAGTAATATTTACAAAATCTTTAGTCTTTGGAGCCTCAAAATTGAAATCTTCAACTACAACGATAGCATTCTCCTGAGCCTTGTAAGAGAGCGCGCTCTTACGAGCAAGAACTTTTACTTTTTTGTTGAGCTTGAAGCGGTAGTCGCGTGGCTTTGGACCGAAAACGCGTCCACCACCGACGAGCACTGGTGAATTAATATCACCTCGGCGTGCACCTCCGCCGCCCTTCTGGCGACCAAGCTTGCGTGTGGAACCTGCATGCTCACTTCTTTCCTTAGATTTTGCTGTACCCAGACGCTGGTTAGCGAGATACTGTTTTACGTCCAGATAAAGAACGTGGTCATTAGGCTCGATGCCGAAGACAGCGTCGTTGAGAACGACCTTGCGTCCTGTCTCCTGGCCATTGATATTTAATACGCTAATTTCCATTTTACTTCTTGATTAAAACGGTTGAACCTTTGCAACCAGCTACACTACCCTTGATGAGAATGAGGTTGTGCTCTGGAATTACCTTTAACACTTTCAAGTTCTGAGTGGTTACTCTTTCGTCACCCATGTGTCCACCCATTCGCATGCCCTTGAACACCTTTGCGGGATAAGAACAAGCACCAATAGAACCTGGCTTGCGAGCGCGGTCGTCCTGACCGTGAGTGCTCTGGCCTACACCACCGAAGCCATGACGCTTCATTACACCCTGGAATCCCTTACCCTTGGATGTGCCGACTACGTCAACAAACTCCACGTCGTTGAATATTTCAACCGTAATCGTATCTCCGAGGTTATACTCCTCGTCAAACTTGAACTCGGCCAAGTGGCTCTTTGGTGTTGTACCGGCCTTCTTGAATACTCCCTGCATAGGCTTGGTTGTGTTCTTTTCCTTAGCCTCGCCGAAAGCCAACTGAAGAGCCTTGTAACCGTCCTTCTCAACGGTCTTTACCTGTGTGACAACACATGGACCAGCTTCGATAACAGTGCACGGTACGTTCTTACCGTCGGCACTGAAAACGGATGTCATTCCGATTTTTCTTCCAATTAATCCTGGCATTTCAATTAAATACTAAAAATTAGACTATACTTTGATTTCTACTTCCACACCGCTTGGCAATTCAAGCTTCATCAATGCGTCAACGGTCTTTGCTGTTGAGCTGTAGATGTCAATCAGACGCTTGTAGTCTGAGAGCTGGAACTGCTCGCGAGCCTTCTTGTTTACGAAGGTTGAGCGGTTTACTGTGTAGATACGCTTGTGTGTTGGCAATGGAATAGGACCGCTGATGATGGCTCCTGTAGCCTTTACTGCCTTCACAATCTTTTCTGCTGACTTGTCAACGAGAGTGTGGTCGTATGACTTCAGCTTGATTCTGATTTTCTGACTCATTTCTTTTTATGTAAATATTAATATTGCTTTTGTATAGTGGAATAGAGGTACGCCGCTTAAGAGTCATTCGCTAAGCGGCGCCTCCATTCTCATTATGTCTTTCGTGATTATACCAAGTCGGCACGTCCCTTAACTTCCTCAAGCACTGCCTTCGCGATGGTGCTTGACAGAGGTGCGTGGTGGTCGTACTCCATTGAGCTGGTTGCGCGGCCTGAGGTGATGGTACGCAAGGCTGTCACATATCCGAACATCTCTGACAGTGGCACCATTGCCTTTACGACGCGTGCTCCACTGCGGGCCTCGTCCATGCCTTCAACCTGCCCACGGCGCTTGTTAAGGTCACCGATAACGTCACCCATGTTCTCTTCGGGAGTGATAACCTCGAGCTTCATGATTGGCTCCATGAGCACTGGGCCTGCCTTGACGCAAGCGTTCTTGTATGCGTTGAGGGCTGCGAGCTCGAATGACAATTGGTCAGAGTCAACCGGGTGGAACGAACCATCAAGCAGGGTCACCTTCATGCTGTCCATCGGGTAGCCGCCGAGGATACCGTTCTTCATGGCGTTCTCGAAGCCCTTCTGCACTGAAGGAATGAACTCCTTAGGCACGTTACCGCCCTTGACTTCGTTGACGAACTGAAGTCCGCCTTCTTTGTAGTCCTCATCAACCGGACCAACGTTCACGATGATGTCAGCGAACTTACCACGACCACCAGACTGCTTCTTATATACCTCGCGGAGGTTTACAGTCTTGGTGATGGCCTCCTTATAGTTAACCTGTGGCTTGCCCTGGTTACACTCAACCTTGAACTCGCGCTTCAGACGGTCAATGATGATGTCGAGGTGAAGCTCACCCATACCTGAGATAATGGTCTGACCACTCTGCTCGTCGGTACGTACGGTGAATGTCGGGTCTTCCTCAGCAAGCTTTGCAAGACCGTTATCAAGCTTTGCGATGTCAGCCTGGCTCTTTGGCTCAACGGCGATAGAAATCACTGTGTCAGGGAAGGTCATTGACTCGAGCACGATTGGGTGTGCCTCGTCGCAGAGGGTGTCACCGGTGCGGATATCCTTGAAACCTACACCTGCACCAATATCGCCTGCGTCGATAGATTCCATTGGGATTTCCTTGTTAGAGTTCATCTGGAACAGACGGCTGATACGCTCCTTTTTGCCAGAGCGGGAGTTATAGACGTATGAGCCAGCCTCAACCTTACCTGAATAAACGCGGAAGAACACGAGACGTCCCATATATGGGTCAGTAGCAATCTTGAACGCGAGAGCCGATGTCGGGTCAGACTCGTTTGGCTTACGTGTTTCCTCTTCCTCAGTGTCAGGATTTGTACCTACGACATGCTCGATGTCCATTGGAGAAGGAAGGAATGCGCAAACGTAGTCGAGCAGAGGCTGAACACCTTTGTTCTTGTATGAAGAACCGCAGATCATCGGAGTGCACTCCATAGCCACGGTACCCTTGCGGATGGCAGCGATGATTTCTTCCTCGGTGATGGAAGCTGGGTCGTCGAAATATTTCTCCATGATTGCCTCATCATACTCGGCAGCAGCCTCAAGGAGCTTGTTGCGCCACTCGTCGCACTCGTCGGCGAGGTCAGCAGGTATCTCTTCAACGTCATACTCGGCTCCCATGGTCTCATCATGCCACAGAATAGCCTTCATCTTGATGAGGTCAACAACACCCTTGAAGTTCTCCTCTGCGCCGATTGGCACCTGCAGAACCACTGGGTTTGCACCCAGGATGTCCTTCATCTGCTGGACAGTCTCAAAGAAGTCAGCGCCCGAACGGTCCATTTTGTTCACATAACCGATACGTGGCACGTTGTATTTGTCTGCCTGACGCCAAACGGTCTCTGACTGTGGCTGCACACCATCGGCAGCGGAATAAGTAGCCACTGCGCCGTCGAGTACACGAAGCGAACGCTCAACCTCAGCGGTGAAGTCAACGTGTCCCGGAGTGTCGATGAGGTTAATCTTGTAGCTCTGGTTTTTGTAGGTCCAGTTACAAGTTGTGGCTGCAGACGTGATAGTAATACCACGCTCCTGCTCCTGAGCCATCCAGTCCATGGTAGCAGCACCGTCGTGCACCTCACCAATCTTGTGTGTCTTACCTGTATAGAACAAAATACGCTCTGATGTTGTTGTCTTACCGGCATCGATGTGAGCCATAATACCGATATTACGAGTCAAATGTAAGTCGCGGTTTGCCATTGTCGTTTTACCTTATTATTAATAATTAGAACCTGAAATGAGCAAACGCACGGTTAGCCTCGGCCATGCGGTGCATATCCTCCTTACGTTTGAACGCGCCACCCTGGCTGTTGAAAGCGTCCATAATCTCAGCAGCGAGCTTATCGGCCATTGACTTGCCGCTACGCTTGCGTGCAAACTGGATCATGTTCTTCATAGAGATGCTTTCCTTGCGGTCAGGACGGATTTCTGTAGGCACCTGGAAAGTAGCGCCACCGATACGGCGGCTTTTAACCTCCACCTGAGGAGTGATATTGTCGAGGGCAGTCTTCCAAATCTCAAGGGCAGACTTTTCCTCATTGCTCATCTTTGCCTTGACTGTCTCAAGGGCGTTGTAGAAGATCTCGTAAGAGATAGACTTCTTACCATCGTACATGAGATGGTTTACAAATTTGGAGACCTTCTGGTCGTTGAAAACTGGATCCGGAAGGATCACGCGCTTCTTTGGTTTTGCTTTTCTCATTTTGTTTTTTAATGAAAATATTCTGCTTGGGGCTGTTTCTTTTGTTCTTCAACACTCTCACCCGAGTATTTACTCAACCTTCTTTAACAATCTCTCCAGCAAAACGAATTAATAAAAAAATGTCCTTTGGGCTTTATAACCTTCTCCGGCTATTACTTCTTTGCCTTTGGACGCTTAGCTCCGTACTTTGAACGGCGCTGGGTGCGGTTTGCCACACCGGCTGTATCAAGCGTTCCACGAACGATGTGATAACGTACACCTGGGAGGTCCTTAACACGACCGCCACGTACTAACACGATTGAGTGCTCCTGCAAGTTGTGTCCCTCTCCCGGGATGTAAGAGTTAACCTCTTTCTGGTTTGTCAGACGCACACGGGCAACTTTACGCATTGCCGAATTAGGCTTCTTAGGTGTTGTGGTATAGACACGAACACAAACGCCACGACGCTGAGGACATGAGTCCAAAGCTGGCGACTTGCTCTTGTCAACAAGCACCTGTCTACCTTTTCTTACCAATTGTTGAATTGTAGGCATTGTTCTTTATTTTTTATGTTATTATATATTTTGTATATTTTCTGCTTGATACATTAAGGCCTAATTAGACCTTTTGGGCTGCAAAGGTACAACAAATTACTGAAAATCCCTAATAAATAGAGAGTTATTTAAACAAACATACCTAAAATTTATCTTTTTATTGCGTTTTTTAACAATAAATTAATATTTAAGGCTCCTATTTTGCGGCAAAAAACTCGAATTAGGCATCACGAAACAGAGAAAATCGAAGCCAAAATATGCAGAAGTCCTCTTCGTGGCTTACTCATCGGGAACAAGGAAAACACAAACCGATGGCATCGATTAAAACGGTCTTTCTTCTCCTTGGAGTCAGAATGACGACTTGTTCCTCACATTATTATATATATCAAGAAAAAGATCTTTTTTCAACAACGAAGCGGATGTAAGGGAAAAGCCAAAAAAACAAGCCCTCTCTTTGTTTAGTTATGTTGTGGAGGTCAACAGTCAGAGTGAACAATGACAAGTAGAGTCAATGAGAATTATAAATAATAAATTAACTTGTCAACCTCCTATATAAATAAGACGATAAGTAGTCAACCTAAATAGATAAACTACATTGTATTATTATGAGTAGCTTGTATCACGGTAGTTCCTTAGGTGTTGTAACAATTGTTCCACAGTTATGGAACAGTCGTACCAACAGTTGTGGAACGACCGTTCCAACAGCATTTCTTGTAGCTTTACAGCGGCTGCATGTATTTACTTCTGATAGCTTTTCAATTGAAAAAGCCTTAACCTTAATCACCCCAAAGCCCTATGACGATGCGGTCTTAGCCTATTTTTTTAATCATCTGTCACCATAGCGAAAAGCCAACACGCTGACAAACAGTCATTTGAGATAGTCAGGTGACAGTGATAGATGTTTTGCAACTTTTTATTTTTACCAACACTGGGATTGGTAAGACATGACAATAAGTCAGTAAAGATTAAAAAAATTATACTTTGCTGACTAATTGTCATCTTGTAACCCATTGGCACACAGATTGCTTGGTATAATAGTGAAAGCTAAAAGCTTCAAAGCAACAAAGTATAACAATATAAAATAGGAGGTTATTATGTTACCAGTAATGAATTCAAACAGTTGGTTCCCAACAGTGTTCGACGACTTTTTCAACAGTGATTGGATGCCAAAGATGAAGGCCACAGCGCCGGCAGTAAACGTAAAGGAGGACGCAAAGGCTTACACCATGGAGGTGGCAGTGCCTGGCATTAAGAAGGAGTACTGCAGGGTAAACATCAATACCGACGGCAATCTTGACATTGCCATCGAGAACAAGATGGAACACAAGGAGGAGGACAAGAAGCAGCACTACCTGCGTCGCGAGTTCAGCTACTCCAACTACCAGCAGACCTACGTGCTGCCTGACGACATCGTCAAGGACAATATCGCGGCCAAGGTTGACAACGGCGTACTGACCATCACCATGCCGAAGGTGACCAAGGACGAGGTTAAGAAGATTCAGCGTCAGATTGACATAGCATAACGCTATGCATCACACTTGGACAGGCGAGGATTACAAAGATTAATCCTCACCTGTTTTTTTATGCTCACCTTCTACGGTCTGACAGGATGTTTATGTTGAAGCCAAACATGGCAGGACATCGGCAAACCGCTTTATCTGGTAAAACAATACTTTCGACAAGCCCTTTTGTGAATAATTAACCTTCACTCTATTGAATTTTTGAAATTAATTGGTTATTTTTGCACCATCATTCTTAAACATCAATATTCTATGACAACAGTATTCGTAATGAGCACCTGTCCAGACTGCACACGCATCGAGTCGCAGATTAAGGACAACCCGAACTATAACGTTATCGACATCGGCGCACACGTGAGAAATCTTAAGGCGTTCCTGCAGCTACGCGACAGTCATCCCACGTTCTCAGCGGCAAGACAGATGGGATTTGTCGGAATACCTTGTTTCGTGCTTGAAGACGGAACGGTGACACTGTCGGCACTGGAAGCCGGCATAGGAGCAAGACCGGCAGAAGGAAATTCGTGCAGGATTGACGGTTCCGGATGCTGACAAAACGGTCGCTATGGCTGACGGAATACAACAACTGCAACAGCAGCTCAGCTCCGGATGCGAGGTGTGTTGCTCTAAAGGCATGCTCGACAAGTTCCCTGACATACTGAGTGTCAGTTTCCTTGTCGAGCATGTAGGTATAATAGTCTGCCATCGCGGACAGTTCACCGTCATGACCGCCGAGGAAGCTTACACGGTAGAGAGCGGAAAGACACTATTCGTCAACCGGGGCACTTCCTTCCACGTCGCTGACAGTTCTCCTGACATTCTCTACTCACTGCTGTTCTATCGTGTGGATGCAATAAAGGAAATCATAGGCAACACGGTCATGGGAATGAAATTCTTGGAAGTAATCAACCCCAGGCCATGCCAGATTGTTGATTCCCTCGAAGCGCCAGGGCTGAACCACTATATAGCCATGTTCTCTGAATTGCCCGACAACATCAACGACGTATTCATCGAGAAAGAACGCTTGCTCCTGATGTTGTCGCTCACTTATCGCCTGTGTTACATCATAGGGCGCACGATGAGTTCCAACAACACTATTTCCGGACGGCACACAACGATATACATTGAGCTTATGAAACTCGTCGGGAAGCATTACGACAGCGAGCGCGGCGTAGCTTTCTATGCCGACAAGCTTTGCCTGTCACCGAAATACCTCTCGTCGATAGTGAAAAGCGTGTCAGGCCTGACCGTCCAGCAGCACGTGTTCAAGGCTATCGTCAGACGCAGCATTTTCTTGATGAACAATACCGACAAGAGCGTGAAGGAGATATCCGACTCGCTGAACTTCCCCAACCCCGCAGCCTTTGGTACTTTCTTCAAGAAACAGACAGGGTTGTCGCCACGACATTTCAGAAAGAGGAACATAAGGAGCTAAGACATTCGTCTTAAGCTTGGATATTACGCCTTCCGTCCTATGTAGAACACATAGCCGTAATAGTCATGATAGCGGGAATACATCTCTGCCTCATGCCTCATATTCTCAACCAGTCCCTTGGCTGTGTCATTGTCTGGATGACGCTCGAGGAATAACCTCTGGGCTTCCACTTGGGGGAGGTAGAAATTTGTAGTCCAGCACTCATCGGGCAAGACGAATGTGGTTATGTCGCAGTAGCCTGCTTTTCTCATCTGCTCCACCTTATTATATATAGTGTCAATCTCAGGATAGGCATCGTTCCAAAAGTGCGCAATCTCGTCAGGACGTTCGTCACTAAGCCATGAGGCCTCGCTGACTGCCAACCAGCCACCACACCTGAGATAGTCGCGCCAGAGGTTCACTCCATGTTCAAAGCCGATGTTGTAGATTGCTCCTTCGCTCCATATCACGTCAAATGACTCTTTGGCAAACTGCAGGTTTCCCATATCACCTACGATGCCCTCTACCCTGTCGCCTACTCCTTTGGCACGGCAGTTCTCCATCGTCTTCTCGATGAAGAGAGGAAAGAGGTCAAGCGCCTTAATGTTTGCCTTGGTGTGAAGGGCGAGCTGTATGGTCTGGCTTCCGCAGCCGCATCCGAGGTCAGCGACGACTGCCTCTTCTCCCATTTCGCCCATTAACGACAATGCCTTTCGCGTAGCATCGTCGCTACCCGGTCCCTGTCGTTTGATGCTTGAGAAATATTCGCAGATAAGCGCGAAGTCGAAATCATGTATTGACGATTCATTGCTGTCGGCAACAGTATTGTTGCCATTAATGTTTTTGTTGTCCATTGTTATTGTAAAGATTTGTTGAAAATAGAATAAAAAAATCACCCTCCAAAGACTTCATGCCTTCGAAGAAACCTAAGGGATAACCTCATGTCGCAAGAGCAGACGTGAAGGTTATTTACTTTACAATATCCGTATTTTGTTTAATCATCCGCCGGCAAAGGTAATACTTTTTTTTGATATGGCAATGGAAAACCCCATATTTTTTTCATTTAAGGCTACAACCATCACCTCCGTTCGCTCAGCCATGTCACGTTCTGGTGGTTAATAGCCGGTTTCGTCCTTCTTCAGATGTGGTGATACGGTGTCAACTTCCTTCTCTGGCAAGCATGAGCATACACCTCTATTGGACTACGAGCGTCCAAAGTTAGTCGCTGCTAATAAGCCTGCTTGTCGCCTATGATAACATTTCTGATTGTAAGGTAAATGATGCGGATGTCGAGCCATATCGTCCAGTGTTCAACATACCATATATCCTTCTTTATGCGGTTTTCCATCTGCCACAGTTCCTGCGTCTCACCTCTGGCTCCTCGCACCTGCGCCCAACCCGTTATGCCAGGTTTTACCCAGTGGCGCACCATGTACTTGTCAATAAGGCTGGAGTATTCCTCGGTGTGCTTCACCATATGCGGTCTTGGACCGACCACCGACATTGAGCCCATCAGTACGTTGAGGAACTGCGGCAGCTCGTCGATGTTGGTCTTTCTCATGATGTTGCCCCATTTGGTTTTCCTTGGATCGTCTTTCGTTGCCTGCAGTCTGTCGGCATCGGCATTTACTTTCATCGACCTGAACTTCAGGCAGTAGAACTCTTCTCCCAGCAGTCCATTTCGTTTTTGCTTGAAGAACACCGGACCAGGCATGGTGATTTTTGTTATTACTGCGACAATGGCACATATCCACCAGAAACATGTCACGATGAACAGTCCACTTACCACAATGTCGAAGGTCCTCTTCAGCACCCTGTTATGCATTTTGCTAAGAGGTTCCTGGCGTATGGTCAGCACGGGCATGTCATCCATCATCACTACCGCCATGTGCCTGTGGACATAGTTGCGCACGTTAGGCACAGAATAGAACCTGACGAAGTTACGTTCACAGTAGTTTATCAGCTTCACGATTTCTTCTGAACGGCTTGACGGAAGGTTGCAGTATATCTGGTCAACATGATTCTTGCCTAACCATGTTATCACGTCGCTCACCATACCAAGTCGCTGAATGTTTTCGGGCAGGTGCCTTGAGTCCTTGTCCTCAAAGTATCCCACAACCCGATAGCCTGTGCTCATCTCTCCCATCATTATCTGATAGAGATAAGCCAGGTTATGCCCCGCGCCTACAAACACCACGAGCCTTGTATTTCTTTCGGTTGAACGCAGTTGCTTTAACAATTCCCTCACTACATACCTGCCATAGAACACTGCCACCATACTTATGACATAAACCAATAATAGCGTGCGAATGTTAAGTTCCTTGCTGCCATCGACGATTATGAAGGTGGCAAGAAGAAAGAAAAACAACAGTCCAGACTTCAGGACCCTGCCGAGAATCTGATCAACGCGCACAAACTGGTCTTGTGCGAAAGGCTTGTATAAGAAGATGACAACAAAATAGAAAACGTTGACAAGATACAACATGGTATCCGAACCGTCGTGCCATCCCAAAAGGCTGAACAGGACAAAGAGGGCATTCACCATTATCAGGTCAACACCTATTACCAATGCAGTCGATTTAATCATAATTCCATTCCTTTTTATCATTCCCAGATTAATTATTAATCATGTTTATAATTAGCAATACTGTTAGTTTTATCCGAGCGTGACATTTTTTACATCTACGTATTCGTGGAGGAATATCTGTGCTGACTCTCGGAACTTGTCAGGGTTTTCTGTGGTCAGATAATCCACTGTTCCTCCTTTTGAGCATCTTTGTTCCATTTCCGGATGTCGGATGAAATAGTTTTTTAGGCTTTCGGCTACATACTCTCCTTGCGGGACGATGCGTACACCAGGCTTGACATATTTCACAATCTTCGGCATAAGAAGAGGATAATGAGTGCAGCCGAGGATGATGGCATCAATAAGCGGGTCGAGGCGCATAAGCTGGTCGAGGCGCTTCTTGACGAAATAGTCTGCCCCTGGACTGTCGGCCTCATTGTATTCGACGAGCGGAACCCAAAACGGGCAGGCTACTCCCGACACCTTAATGTCGGGATAGAGCTTTTGGATTTCAAGCGTGTAGCTCTCGCTCTTTATCGTTCCTTCGGTTGCAAGCACACCAACATGGCGTGAGGTCGTGAGCGAGCCTATGACTTCTGCCGTCGGTCGTATGACTCCGAGAACGCGTCGGCTTGAATCTATCCTTGGCAAGTCAACCTGCTGAATGGTTCGCAAGGCTTTTGCTGACGCGGTGTTGCATCCGAGCACAACCAACTGGCACCCCATGTCGAAGAGTTTAGTCACCGCCTGTCGCGTGAATTCATAGACCACGTCGAACGATCTTGGTCCGTAAGGAGCACGCGCGTTGTCACCGAGATACAAATAGTCGTATTCCGGAAGAAGGTTTCGCAAGCCGTGCAAGATTGTCAAGCCGCCGTAACCCGAATCGAATATGCCTATCGGTGACATAATTATTTGTATATGATCTACTGTTTGCTTAGTCTATCCTTAAGTAGGTAGGTAAGGTTGACGCTGCGCGAGGGATTGATGTAAGGGCACGCGTCAGAGTCGGTGTTGACCACTACAGTCAGATTCAGTTTCTCGGCGAGCTGCGACAATGCTGTGGAGATGTCGTGTCGAAGCGAAGCAAAGATGTCTCGTTCTGCCTCAGCCAACAGTCGTCGGCTTTCTTCCTTGAAGGCAATGTTCTTCGACATCATCTCCTGAAGTTCTGTCTGGCGCTTCTTGAGAATAGTCGGCGGGAAGTCCTTCTGCCCTTCAACGAACTCCTCGTATTTCTGGTTGAAGTCGTTCTTTACCCTTGTTGCCTCCGCCTCGAATTTTTCACGCAGTTCTGCCATCTGCTGCTGTGCCACACTGTATCCGGGCATATTCTCCATTACCTCCTTGTAGCTGAAATAGCCTACTGTGGCTGCCGTTTGTTGGGCGGCAGCCACCGGATTTACTGTATCAACCTCCTGCGCCTGTATCGACAGAGCCGAAACAGCGAGGAATATTGAAAGTAATGTCTTCTTCATTATTTAATACCTAATTTAGCCTTTACCTGAGCCGTTACGTCTGTACTGAGCGTAGTGCTGATATAAGGGATGCCTCCGGCATTATCCATGATATAGACATAGCCACCTGCCTGTCCTACAGCCTTGATGGCGTCGATGACCTTTGTTGTTATTGCCTGCATTTTTTCCTGTGAAGCCTTGGCAAGAGCCTGCTGGTTGTCTTGATAGCTCTGCTGAATCTTCTGCTGCATTTCCTGAAGCTCAGTCTCTCGACGCTGCTTGATGTTGTCAGGCAAGGTCTTGGCGTTGGTCTCATAGTCCTTTACCTTCTTGGTGAACTCTTCCTGCATGCTCTTGAGGTCGGCCTCGTACTGCTGTTGGAGAGCGTCGATTTCGGTCTTTGCCTTAGTGTATTCAGGCATGGCCTGTATAACTTCCTGTGAGTTAACGTGGCCGAACTTCTGTGCCATGGCAGCGATAGGTGCCAGCATCAGAATCATAAAAAGTACTTTTTTCATCTTTGTATAAAATAATTAATTATTAATAATTCATTTACTTATATCCCAACTTGCTCAGCACCTCGTCGGAGATGTCGATTTTCGGGCTTCCGAAGATGATGCCGTTGTCGCTTGCCCTGTCGATGACGAGCTGATAGCCACGGTTGTCGGCAATGTCCTTCACCACGTTGTAGATCTCGTCCTGTATGGGAGCCATGAGGCTTGAGCGCTTCTTGAACAGCTCGCCCTCAGGACCAAAGTACTTGCGCTTTAGCTCGCTGGCTTCCTGTTCCTTCTTTACTATTGCATCCTGCTTCACCTGCTTCTGCTCCTTTGAGAGGAAAGCGGCCTCGTTTTGGTAGTTCTTGTACATGGTCTGAGCCTCGGTGTTGAGAGCCTCCACCTCAGCCTGCCATTTCTTTGAAGCCTGGTTGAGCTGTTCGTTGGCGCGCTCATAGGCAGGAATATTTTTCAGGATGTACTCCATATCGAGGAGTGCAAACTTCTGTGCGTTAGCAACCATGGCTGTCATTGCCACAACAATCATTAAAAATATCTTCTTCATAAATCTTTATTATAAGTTGACGCGTTGATGAGTTGACGAGGTTTTTCTGTTTCCAAGCAGACGAGTTGCCGCTAAAAGCTATAAACCATTAACTTGTCAACTCGTCTGCTTGCTTACTTGTCAACCGACTATTAGAACTCCTGTCCGAGGATGAAGTGGAACTGGCTTCCGCCCTTAGTGCCTGTCGAGAGAGCCTTGTCGAAACCGTAAGCCCAGTCGATACCCATAAGTCCCACCATCGGGAGGAAAATACGGACGCCGACACCTGCCGAACGCTTCATGTCAAACGGGTTGAACTTCTTCGTGTCGTACCATGCGTTACCGCCTTCGAGGAATGTCAGTCCGTAGATAGTCGTATTACCGAGCATCAGCGGATAGCGCAGCTCAAGGGTGAAGCGGTCGTAGGCGTAGCCAAGGGAAGAGTATGGTGTGAGCGAACCGTTCTCGTAACCACGCAGGGCGATGGTTTCCTGTGCGTAACCGGTAGAGTATCCGCTCATACCGTCACCACCGACGTAGAACGTCTCGAACGGTGACTTCTTGTCCTTGTTATAGGCGCCGAGGATACCGAGTTCACATCGTGTCATCAGCACGAGACACTTCTGTCCGTTGGTGAGGGCGGTGTATGTCTTTGACTTGAACTTCCACTTGTGGTATTCAATCCATCGGTATTTTTCCTGCAGCTCCTGGTCATAGGTAGCTGAGTTGCGGTCGGTGGCAAGGTTGGCGTAGTCTTTGTTGTCGAATGCCGACCATGGCGGAGTGAGCGTGACAGACGCCATGAATTCCGAACCGCGACGTGGGAAGAGCTGGTTGTCGGTACTGGTTCGTGCCAGTGTGACTCCGAGGTTGATGTTATTACAGTTACCGTTGCTGATGATGAAGTACTGCCAGTCGCGGAGCATGTATCGCTGATAGCTGAGCGACATCGAGAGCTGGAAGTAGTCGTCAGGCCAGCGGAGGCGCTTGCCCCAACCTAACGAGAGTCCCAACAGCTGGACGTACTTGTCGTCGTCGAGATAGCTCTCGTAGTTGTTGTAATAGTTGTTGTAAGAACCGTAGCCTCCATAATAGTTATAATAGGAGTTCATCCAGGAGCTGTTGTAGTAGTTGCTGTTGACATCGGTCTGCTTTGAATAGTAAGCACCGATGTTGAAAGCATTAGGCCGTTTGCCGCCAAACCACGGAGCCGAGTAGCTGATGGAGTATGACTGATAGTACGAGCCGTTGGTCTGGGCGGAGAGAGCGAGCTGCTCGCCGTCGCCGATAGGCATGATACCTCGGTGCATCTTGTTCTTTCCGAAGAGGTTGCGCATTGAGAAGTTGTTAAGCTTCAGCGAGATGCGTCCGATGACACCAGTCTGTCCCCAACCGAGCGAGAACTCTACCTGGTCGTTCGATTTCTGTTCGAGAGGCCAGTTGATATCCACTGTTCCGTCTTCGTAGTTGGGCTGAATGTCGGGGTTGACCTTTTCCGGGTCGAAGAATCCCATCGAGGCGATTTCTCGTGCGGTACGCATGAGCGCGTCCTTTGAGAAGAGGTCTCCTGGCTTCACCTTCAGTTCTCGTCTGACGACATCCTCGTAGAGGCGGTCGTTACCATAGATGCGCACATGGCTGATATGAGCCTGCTGTCCCTCGGTGATGCGCATCTCTACATCGATGGAGTCGCCGACGATGTTCACTTCTGTCGGCACGAGCGAGTAGAATAGGTATCCGTTGTTCCAGTAGTAGTTGCCCACGGCGTCCTCATCTTCCGACAATCGCTTGCGCATTTCCTTTTGGTTATACACGTCGCCCTTCTTCATTCCGAGCATCATGTTAAGATAGTCGGAGGTGACGATGGTGTTGCCCACCCAAGTGATATTGCGGAGGTAGTACTTTTGTCCCTCGTCAATCTTCAGGTAGATATTGACGTGGTTTTCGTCGTGGTTGATGACGCTGTCGCGAACGATGGTCATGTCGCGGTAGCCCAGTTCGTTATACTTGTCGATAAGATTCTGCTTGTCCTTCTCGTAGCGTTCGGGAGTGAACTTTTTCGACTTCAGGAATGAGCCGAGCGTACCTGCCTCATGGGTTTTGGAGAACACTCCTTTTTTGAACAGTCCGCCCTTGATTTTCGAGAGTTTGAGGTTGTCGTTACCGTCGATGAAGATGTATCGCACCTTCATCTTGTCCTTTTTGTCGATATATACGTCGAGTATGACCTTGTTTTTCTCAGCCACGTCGTCTCGCTGCATGATGTTGATTTCGGCGTTCTTGTAGCCTTTGTCGTCAAAGTATTTCTTTGCGAGTATCTTTGCGCGGTCAATCATGTTTGGAGTAATCTGCGACCCCTTCATGATGCCGAGTTTCGCCTCCATGTCCTCACGTTCCGACTTCTTGATGCCGTAGTAGTTGATGGTGCTTATTCGCGGGCGCAACGAAAGGTTGAAGCAGAGGTAAATCTTCGAACCAACGAGAGAGTCTGCCGAGATTGTCACCTTTGAGAAGAGTCCGTGCCTCCAGTAACGCTTGACAGCTTCCGTTATTTCCTGTCCCGGCACACTTATCTCTTGTCCTACCGACAGTCCTGACAATCCCGTGAGCACATAGTCCTCATAGCCTTCGACACCTTTTACCGCAATGCCGCCAATGGTGCAGGTGCGTGGTGTTCCGGCGTATGAGATTTCCGGATTGACGATGACATCCTGAGCCATTGCCGTAATGCTGCAGCTTACAACCGCGATGATTATAGCTGCCACCTTATTAATTATATAAGTCTTTTGTTTAGAAGTGTTCATGCTTCCTTGTTTTCGTTTTCGTTTTCTTTACTCTCTATTTGTGCCTCGGTGAGTCCGAAACGCCTTTGCTTTCCCTGGTAGCAGGCGATGGCCTTGCGAAGGTCGGCCTCGCTGAAGTCCGGCCAGTAGGTATCGCAGAAATACAGCTCGCTGTAGGCTATCTGCCAGAGTAGATAGTTGCTGACGCGCACCTCGCCTCCTGTCCTGACGAGCAGGTCGGGATCGGGCATGAACGATGTGGAGAGATGGCTTGCCACCGTGTCTTCATTGATGTCTGCCGGCTCGAGTTTGCCTTCCGCCACTTCCTTTGCTATCTGCCTGGTAGCCTCGGTTATCTCCCATCTTGACGAATAACTCAGTGCGACGACCATGGTCATGGCATCGTTGTCCGCCGTGTGTTCCATGGTGACCTGCAGTTTCTCCTGCACTTCCTTGGGGAGCCTCTCGAGGTCGCCGATGACACGGAATCGGACATTGTTTTTCATGAATATCTCGTCTTCCAGCGAGGAGAGCACGAGTCCCATGAGTGCTGCCACTTCAGTGGCAGGGCGGTTCCAGTTCTCGGTGGAGAAAGTGTAGAGAGTTAGGTACTTCACTCCGAGCCGTGTGCATTCGGACGTGATGCGCCTGACAGTCTCCACTCCAGCCTGGTGGCCGTAGCTGCGCTCTTTCCCCTTTTCGTTAGCCCATCGGCCATTTCCGTCCATGATGATTGCCACGTGTTGGGGTATTCGTCTCATGTCGATATTGTCTGTCATATCTATTGGTCTATATCTTTTTTCTTTTTATATGCCGTTGTATCAGAAGTCGTCGTTGTGGCATGTGCGGCATTTTGCCCAAAGGTCGTAGGTCACTTCTGCCGAGAGCACGCTGTAGGAGTCCTTGTTCTTGAACACTCCGCTGCTCTTGATGCCGTAAGGGTCGTCAACGTGGTCGAGCTTGTCGCTGGCGGTGAAGTGCATTGTCCACTCTGCCACGAGGTTCAGTCGTTTGCCCAACTTGTATTTTACGCCTCCGCCGACGGGGAAGTTCATTGCCGTGACGTTGCCGCCCTTGGTGCTGGTGAAGGTCAAGCCCGCTCCAACGGTGATGAAGGGCGTTAGCCGTTTGGCTCCACGGTAGTCATTGCCTGTGCCGTAAGGCCAGAAGTTGTATTCGTATCTTATGCCAGCATCGACAGTTCCGTTCTTGAACGACTTCCTGTTGTCCTCGAGGCCGGGATAATAGTTCTCCGCGTCCTTATAATCGCCTTTCAGCGTGCCGTATTTGATGTTTACAGCCCATGCCATTCTCGGGTTGGGCTTATATCTTGCCGTGAGTGTGGCTGCCGGCTGCAGGTTTGAGAGTATGTTGCCGTTGAAGTCTCCCTGGTATGACATCAAGCCCACGGAACCTCCTACTTCCATCTTGTATTCGAGGTCGTCCTGTGCTTTCGTGGCTGTTGCCATGATAAGCGCCAATATCATCGCCAGGGTTCTCATCAGTAGCTGCGGCTTATTTTCCCCACGCCACTTCGTTCAGCCTTCCCCTCCACACCTGTCCGGAGTTGTTCATGACAATCCAGATGAAGTTGTCGCTGTCGGTGCAGGCGCTCACTGCCGACGCGCTTTTGTCAAAGCCGTACGGATAGCCGAAAGTGTCGATGGTGTTCCACGACAATCCGTTGTCGGTGCTCACGTATATTGTAGAGTATGCCTTCTCGGTGCATCCGTTGACACCTTTGCCGCCCATGGCGAGCAGGTAGTCGCCGTGTTTAAGTACCTCAAGGTTCTGCATACTCTTAAGCGGTTTCTTGCTCGCGCTGTCGTAGTTGTAGTATGCCCACAGGCTTTCGTTGCTGTCGCTGTCGTGCTCGACAATCTTTCTCCACACAAAGGCTGTCGTGGTCTTTGCGTTGGTCTCATCGTAGCGGTTGCCGAACAAGAGCACCTGGTCAGCATTGTTGCTGTATTTGAACGTCGAGCATACATAGGAGATGTCGTCGGTAGGCACGAAGTCGCTCCCCGACTCCATTTTGTCAGCTTTCCAGGTCAGTCCGTTGTCGGTGGATACCATGATGGTGTTGTCGTCTGTCGTTCCGTACATCTCTGTCGTGCTTGCCGCCACAAGCCTTTTGACTGGCACGTTCTCCGCCACGTTCTCGTAGTCAGTGGCGTTGCTTGACTTTTTCAGCGTCTGTCCGTCGAGCACATAAAGTGTGCCATCCTTTACCACCGCGTTCTTGTATGCGTCAGCCGACATCACGACACTGGTAGCCTTGAAGTTTTTTTCACTGGCAGTGTCCATGGTGAAGAGGTTTGACTTCTCGCCGTCAGATGCCATCACTACGATGCTGCCGTTAAGCGAATAAGCCTTTAGCTTGCCGTAGCCAGCGAGCAGCTTGCTGTCGGGGAACTGTGTCCACTTGAAGGAGTCGGCAGCTTCCTTGTGCATGTTTACCGTGATGGTATAGTCTTTCTTGTTAGCCCCGCTTGAAGAGAAGACGCTGACGGTGCGTGGCTTGGAAAAATCGATGCTGTCGGAAGTGCTGAAGTAAAGCAGCGAGTCGCTTGTCAGCGACTTGATGGCAGCGTAGCTGTTGTTTTTCGTGTAGTAGTTGCAGATTACCTTTGTCAGGTCGGTACCGACGGGCAGCGAGTCAACATTATATATAAGTCCCTTCTGCTGGTCGATTCTGAAGTTATACGAACTGACTTCCGTGCTTACTTCCACGTATGTCGAGTCGTCACCTGTCGAGGCGGTGGTATGCTTGGTCATTTTTGCGCTCGTCAGCGAGAACGAGGTAATGGCGGCATCATCATAGTAGGTGGTGTCGTCTTCAGAGTTAAGGCACGAGGCCATTATTATTGCCGCTGTGAAAAGCAGGCAAAAAGCGCTGAAATGTCTTCTCATCAATTGTGTTTTTTAATTTTTAGGTGCAAATTTACTCAGTTTTCTTCAAATATCCGCAACTTCTTACTTTATATTAAGTTAAATATCCAATAAATTGTCGCTTTTTATGCAAAAAATGGTCGATAACCGCTTGCTTTTATGTTCTAAAACACAAAATGTCACCTTGTTTTTGTATGTTTGAGCGTAAGAATGCTCAGCAGCGTCATTGCCAATGCTATGGCAGTGACTGTAATCATTTGTATGTTATCCGTCATCATTTACTTTTTACCTTAAAAAGGCTCTGCCGACAATTCACTTGCCAGCAGAGCCATGTACAAAGATATATTAGAGTGTTATGACTCTTGTTGAAAAATTAGAGCTGTGGACCAGCTGCCACGAGTGCCTTGCCAGCCTCGTTGGTAGTGTATTTTGCGAAGTTCTTGATGAAACGAGCTGCGAGGTCCTTTGCCTTCTCCTCCCACTGGGCTACCTCTGCGTAAGTGTCGCGTGGGTCGAGGATTGCCGGGTTAACGTTTGGAAGAGATGTAGGTACTTCGAAGTCGAACATTGGAATCTTCTTGGTCTCAGCCTTGAGGATTGAACCGTCGAGGATGGCGTCGATGATACCACGTGTATCTGGAATAGAGATACGCTTGCCGGTTCCGTTCCAACCAGTGTTTACGAGATAAGCCTTGGCGCCGCTCTTCTCCATCTTCTTAACCAGCTCCTCAGCGTACTTTGTCGGGTGGAGCTCAAGGAATGCCTGGCCGAAGCAAGCAGAGAATGTAGGTGTCGGCTCAGTGATGCCGCGCTCTGTACCTGCCAACTTGGCTGTGAAGCCAGAGAGGAAGTAGTACTGAGTCTGTGCCGGAGTCAGGATTGACACTGGAGGCAGTACTCCGAATGCGTCAGCAGAAAGGAAGATGACGTTCTTTGCTGCCGGTGCCGATGAACCTGGCTGGATGTTGTTGATGTGGTTGATAGGATAAGAAACGCGGGTGTTCTCGGTCACGCTCTTATCGTTGAAGTCGATAGTGCCGTCGTCAGCCACGGTAACGTTCTCAAGAAGAGCGTTGCGCTTGATAGCTCCGTAGATGTCAGGCTCGTTCTCCTTTGACAGGTTGATAACCTTAGCATAGCAACCGCCCTCGAAGTTGAACACGCCGTTGTCGTCCCAGCCATGCTCGTCGTCACCGATGAGGCGACGCTTTGGATCGGTTGACAGTGTGGTCTTACCTGTACCGGAGAGACCGAAGAATATTGCTGTGTTCTCACCGTTCATGTCGCAGTTGGCAGAGCAGTGCATAGAAGCGATGCCCTTCAGTGGCAGATAGTAGTTCATCATTGAGAACATACCCTTCTTCATCTCACCGCCGTACCATGTGTTGATGATTACCTGCTCGCGGCTTGTCACGTTGAAAGCAACGCAAGTCTCAGAGTTCAGTCCAAGCTCCTTGTAGTTCTCCACCTTTGCCTTTGAAGCGTTGTAGATAACGAAGTTTGGCTCGAAGCTCTCAAGCTCCTCTGCAGTTGGCTGGATGAACATGTTGGTCACGAAGTGTGCCTGCCATGCCACCTCAACGATGAAGCGTACTGCCATGCGGGTGTCCTTGTTGGCACCGCAGAATGCGTCAACAACGTAGAGGTTCTTGTTGCAAAGCTCCTTAACGGCGAGATCCTTTACAGTGGCCCAAACGTCCTCAGACATCGGGTGGTTGTCGTTCTTGTAGTTGTCAGATGTCCACCATACAGTGTCCTTTGAGTTCTC
>JALFCG010000151.1 GCA_022771265.1 Prevotella sp. | reverse complement strand
AAACTTAAGGACATTGATACTTGGGCTGCCAAGAACATGTCTACAAACTGGGTTACAGAACGAACCAGAATATTCAGAAAAACTATCTGAATTTGGAACGGCTAACTGGACACCCTAATAATATATTAATGTACGCGTATGATGATGCATACCGCCATGTCACGCCTGTGGCGTTAGGTATGCTGCAAAGATAGGCATTAATATCCAATCGCCAAAATAGTTTGTGCAAAAAAATGTGTCTGCGTAGTTAAACAAATAAAATGTGCTGCTTTTTTGACTGTTTTGCTTCTTTTCATGACAAAATATTTCCGTGTCTCGGATATTATTTGTAACGTGAGTTCGACGAAATATAACCCATTGAAAATTTTCTGTATTGCAGATGATTTTTGCAAAGTTTTTGATGCACAGATGGCAAAATATACGTTTAAGGCAGAAAGGAAGCGCAAATATCACCGTGAAAGCCGTATGTCAAAGGCGGAAATCATGGTGATAATGGTTCTCTTTCATTCATCAGGGTATCGTTGCTTGAAGCATTTCTATCTCGAAAAGGTATGCAAGCACATGCGCCATCTGTTTCCTGAGGTGGTATCCTACAACCGTTTCGTTGAACTGGAACGTGAGATTGCCATCCCATTGATAGTGTTCGTCAAGAAGGTTCTCCCGGGCAAGTGTACAGGCTTCAGCTTTGTGGACAGCACCCCTCTGCGTGTATGCAAGAATCAGAGGGTCCATATTCACAAGACATTCAAGGGCATCGCACAAAGAGACAAATGCTCCATGGACTGGTTCTTTGGGTTCAAGCTTCGTAGTCAACCTTCCGGGAGGTATAGCTGCATACTGCTACTTCCCAAAGAAACCTTCCATACGAGTACAGACCGTTGATATTTCAAATGACAGACAGCTTACTTTATTCAAAAGTATATTTCGTCGAACTCATGTTAAATAAGTATCAGCCACCGCCCCGCAAAAGGCAGACATGATACTATCTTGACATACGAAAAACGCCGTAAAATCCGCCGCGTCTTACCGACGGCAGTTTTACGGCGTTTTTTTCGCTACGTCCCCACTGCTTCCGTACAGCTCCGCCACCCTCTCGTACATCCTTGACATTCAGCACGATACATAATATCTTCGACACCCGCCCTTATCTGCACAACACCAAAATCCGCACAAGTCACATCCAAAAAAGCCTGTCTCATCCCCTCACTTTGACTATCTTGCCATCCAACTTTGACTATCTTGCATCCTCACCTTGACTATCTTGCATCCCAACCTTGACTATTTTGCCATCCGGAACACACTGAATGACGCCCTGAAGAAGCAGAAACGCCCCTCGCACCGGCATTTCCGCCCCCAGAAAACATGATTTTCATGAATCTCACATAGGGCAAGAAAGTATCAGTCCACGGCAATCATAGCGATTATTTATTCTTTGCATTACAACACTATACAGTTACAACCGTTTCCGCCAACCGCCAATTTCTCAAGCACTGATATTTCGTCGAACTCACGTTAATATATTAATGTACGTGTATGATGATGCATACCGCCATGTCACGCTTGTGGCGTTAGGTATTGCTGCAAAGATAGGCATTAATATCCAATCGCCAAATAGTTTGTGCAAAAATAATGTGTCTGCGTAGATAAACAAACAAAATGTGGTGTTTTTTTTGACTGTTTTTATTCTTTTCATGATAAAATATTTCCGTGTCTCGGATATTATTTGTAATTTTGGAACGGATTTTCTTGAATGTGGCTTTGTCCTGTTCACGGATTATCCGATACATTGTGGAAAAGAATATGCATTCGCTATTATTTCGCGTTTAGCCAAGAGCCTCGGAAACTCATTTGGAATAAAAAGCACGACAATAATATGTGATAGGTGGCTCGTATGTATGAGACCTTATCCCATCGATAATTGATGCACACGCTATGGGCGTGATGTCATCTTATGATGGGACCGGGGTTCCAATCCGAGGCCGCCCCGTGCTAAACGTGAGTAAGAAGGGCATCACGCCTTCTTCTTTTGCCTGCGTTTGCGGATTGATAGTTGGGTGCTGTAATACATAATTATCAATCTCAATAACAATGAAAAATTCTTGTTGCCTATTCGGGGATGGTGGTGCTGCACCTTTCTTTACAGTCATTATACCTATGTATAATGTCGGACATCTTGTGGCGGAGTGTCTTCAAAGTGTTTATATGCAGGACATGGCGGAGCATGAGTATGAAGTTATTGTTGTCAACGACTGTTCGACAGACGATTCTTGTCTATATGCCGAAGAGGCTGCGAATGGGCACCCCAACACTGTCATTGTCTGTCGTCAAGAGAACGGGTGTTGCGGCGGAGCAAGAAATACAGCACTCAAACAGGCCCATGGCAGATATGTGTTGTTTCTTGATGCAGATGATTTCTGGCAATACACCGACACGTTATCGGTATTTAGAAAGGTGATTGAAGCGACAGATGCTGACGTGATTGACAATAATCTTATCAACAGGGTATGCTATGACGCAACTTTGTCTCGGCAGACTTATGGCCCAGCTGTCAAGTTCCTGAGTGTAGGTTGTGATGAACTGTTGGATAAACCGGATTTCAAGCCTTATCCGGCTTGGAATGCGGCTTATAGGCTTGATACAATAATCAGGAATGGTGTGTGGTTTGCAGAGCATGTGCAGTATGAGGATGTTGATTGGAGAATGAGGATAGTTTATGCGGCAAAGAGCATAGCATGTGTCAGTTTCCCGTACTATTGTTACCGTAAGAACCCTAAGAGCATATTGAACAAACCTTCAACAAAACTTATGCATGATGCCGTCAGATGCTATACGCGTATTTATGACTTTGCATCGGGAGATATCAGGAAAACAGCGAAATCTTATCTCTGCTCATGGATTCTTTCTAATGTGACATCTTTCCCTATGCTGTCTCGTGTCTATCCTCTTAGAGAGAGCATGATAGCGATATCTACAATGGCTAAGGCTGGGCTTCTGTCCAAGGAAACTTATGTTTCATTATGTCCGGACATACGATTCTCACGTCGCAGCAGGGCAGTGCTGTATATATTGAAGGAGATGCCAAGAGTGCTTCTTGTGCCATACCGTGTTGCGATGCTTGTTAAGAATGCCATAAGAGCCGCTATAGGATAGGGGTGTGGCATCTGTCAGTTATGAATCCATATCGTTTGTCTCCTCATAGTTCGTGTCTGTGGCGATGGATATAGTCGAGATGTCAGATTCTTCCGGCTTGATACACTTTGTTGTCTCAAGCTTTTTTTTTATTGCCGGCCTTCATGTTCTGGTGCTGGTATAGTGTTGTCAGTATGTGAAAATGGAGATTAGCGGTAGATGATCGCTGAATCCTCCGTTTATCACCGGACCGCGGAAAAAACGGTAAGGCTTCACTCCTCCGTATTTCATGTCCGGCTCGAGCAGGCAGGGGTGGTTGGCGATGTATGTCCTCTTGTGTCTTCTTTTCATCGCTTCTGACACAAGTATGTGGTCAAGACTTCCCCATCCGCCTTGGAAGCGGTATGTCCCTTTTACCTTTTTGTCGCCTTTGACAAATTGTTTCGTACTGATGTCTTCCAGCCCTTGCCCCACCAGAAACTGTATGCTTCTGTTCTTGTCATAATCATTGAAGTCGCCCATGATGATTATGTTCTCTTCCATGTCGTCTGCTGTGTGCATTATGGAGTCGATGCTTTGCGCAAGGCGTTCGGCTACTGCCATCCTGTAAGGCTCTGACGCGCGTTGTCCTCCTCTGCGGCTTGGGGCGTGCACCACGAAGACATGCAACATCCCGAACATCGTCTCTCCTTTTACATATAGTATATCGCGTGTGGGTTGCATGTCTGCTTTTGGTTCCACTCTCAGACCGTAATGTTTTATCAGGCAGAAACTGACGGGTTGGTAGAGTAGGGCAACGTCGATGCCGCGGAGATCGGGCGATTGTGTCATGACGTATTCGTAGCCGGCGCCTCTGAGCAGTGAGCGGCGTGTTAGGTCGAACATGACGCTGTCGTTCTCTACCTCACACAGGCCAATGAGGTCTGGTATGTGCATCTCCTCTTTATCCAAGCTTCCCAACACGATGCCTCGTG
>JALFCG010000129.1 GCA_022771265.1 Prevotella sp. | reverse complement strand
CTTTGGTTTTGTTCGGCCATGGAGATATGTTGGTTCAATATAAGACACCTTTGTTATGGGTGACGGGAGGAATAGGAGTGTTGTTGACCTGTAATGTTTTGCATATGATTAAGTGGCTAAAAAAGAGAATAAACTATTTTCATTATGATAATTATTCCAATGAAGAAGATTTCCCATTCAAATTTGCCAAGAAGATTTTATTTTTTCCTATCATTTGGATTGCCATGATGTTTGTTGTCTTTTTTACGGCAAATGGCTGGGCAAAGTTTATAATAGATATCCTTTGCGCCTTATGGATGGTCGTCTTTTTGTCATTGATTCTTCATCCACAATTAAAGGAGGATACAAGCAATCAAGATGAGACATTGCCGAATCCAGAAGAAAATAGTGTTAATACGGATCATGCGCAAGAAACTATGATGAGAGAAGAGATCGGTGAAAATGATTGGATCCTATGTGATGCGGCAGTACGTGATAAAGTGTTGGAAGTTGTTCTGCAAAAATATAAAAATCCATATCTGCAGAAGTCGGGAATAATGAATGAGATTCCGAAAGGGATGAAACATGATGCCAATAAGTTTATCTCGGCGATAGGTTTCTATAATCTGATAAACATGTTCAGGTTGCAATATGCCCGGCTTTATTTAGAGGCATACCCCGATGCAACACAAAATGCCGTAGCCGTCTCGTCGGGTTTTGTCAGTCGTTATGCATTCTATCGAGCCAAGAAACAAGTGGATGTAATCATTCCTGATTTTGTACGAGAAGTAAGCATTTAAGGTTTAAAATCTATCATGAAAAAGTGTGCGGTTGGCGTAAAAATCGTTAACCGCACACTTTTTTATGTGTTATCGTTCTTAACCGCACATAAGTCACATCAAAAAACAATGTTGCTTCGCTTATTCTTCTTTACTTTGCCTATCCGTTTTTTCATTATATGCTCAGTTCAAAAGGAGTTATTTAAATGTAAGAACTTTATAGCTGTTAATTATAACAATAGTTTGTTAAAAAATTTCCAAGCCTAAGCGGCTCTGGTAGTAAATAAAATGAGTTCTTTGAAAAGTTTGTCAATAACTTGCGGGTCTGGGTTAATCCCGAACACGCAAATAAATCGTTCAAGCATATAAGCATTGTGTATGAAAGACTTGCAAGAGGATATGGAATAGGTTATTCCGAGCCTCTTACATGCCGCTTTGGCCAAGTTGACAGCCGCGAGCGACGCATTGAAGTGAAAACCCAACTTTCTGAAGTCGGTTGACTGACAGTTGGTAATTCCGGCATGCTGCTTTCCATCCCTAAAGCAAAATTCCTGCTGGAACCTGGTTCTGTAATAATCCAGAACCTCGCGTCCATCCATGGAATCGTCTGTAGAGAAATAAAGCTGCCACTTGTCTGTCCTCCCGTCCATCGGATACCAGATGGCTAAGGAAACATACCTTTTGAGAGCTTTTGCGTATACCCTCAATCCGTATAGCTTTCCTTTGTTCACCTCGTATTCCTTGCATCGGGTCAGATCCAGATTGGCAAAGTCAATCCTGCCGTCAAACCACTTGGGAGGACCACGTTTCCCTGTTTTCTTTTCCAATGTCGGATAGTACAGGATTACATCGTTCCTAAAGCGGCTGATGACGTGGAAATTGTTCTCGCACATAGGGCTTATGAAAGTTCCCTTGGAAAAGAATGCGTCTGCAACCACCGTTCTGGATATGCCCTGTAGCTTGTCTTTTCTACTGATAAGATAGTTGCCATACCAGTCAACGAGGTCCTTGCCCATATTATCCAAGGTCTTACAATCCGGCGTCTGAATGGAACCTAAAGTCATGCATTCATGGTTGTCGATGTCAATGACACCGATGCCCATGATTTCCAATCCACGCTTATAATCCCCGGCACAGCCTGACCAGAAGTAACCAATCCAAGGTGTCTTATGACCGGACTTGGGGATATAGGAAGGATCGATGGCGATGACTTATCTTTTACCTATGAGATGCTTGCTGATGATAGAGCCGTTGAACGCAAACCAGTCGAAAGTTTCATTCTCAAAAAGGTGACGGTATGTCTGTTCCGAAAAACAGCCATATCTGCCTAATTGGAGGAAATTTATACGATCTGGGATGGCCATGAATAATATCATTGCATCCATAAAGGTCTTTTCGAAAGGTTTATGTATATTCGCAACTGATTTGAGAGCCGACAGGCACTCAGATTGATTGCATAAGGAGTGTTTCTTTAGTCATAATCAGAAGAGTTGAGAGACTTCTAATTTGCTAAAAAACAACGAATTGCAAAATGATTTCTACCTTTATTATCAGCAGGTTAGCCAATTTTTTTCAGCACATTTCTTCATGCTTAACCATTCGTTTTTGACAACATTTCAATGACCTCTTTAGTGTTTTCGAACCTGCATTTGCTGGTTCTATTGTTTAACTTTTAATTTTTCGGTAAAAATTTACCGAAGTATTGTTATAACATACAACTATATGAAAATGAGGAACTTTTTGAATTTTTGCATTCTGTTATGTGTGTTAATGGCTTCTTGTTCTGATGACCATGAATCCGTAATCATTGAAGACCTTCCATTAGTGGAGAATGGAATGGCTTTGGACGTAACTAACGGGTATAACTCGATCATCATTGATATGGCAGATGAGTATAAGGGAGTCCCTTTACATACCAAGCTACCTGTGAGTTTTTCCAATAGCAACAGCGCTCTTGTTGACTTCGAGCAGCGCAATATTGAAGGACGTGAATACCTATATCCCGTGTTGAAACAGTCCATTCATGATTTGAAACCATTTTCTACGCGATTGCGGATTCGAATTTCGAGTGAAGGAAAAATTGGTGATGACGTGATTGAGAAAGATGTTATGGTAAGTTTCCGTAACTCATCCAGCAAACCTACCGATGAAGACATGAGTTACGCCCGTATCATTGGTCATGGATATGACATAACCCAGGACCCGACAATAACCAAAAATTATCCGCTTTTTGACTTTAACGCAATCTACGAAAACCTGCAAAACAATTTTCTCTCACAGCAAAAAGGCGTGTTTTTTGAGATCTATGGGCACGATTATGAGAAATGCATCGAAGAGTGGGGGGTAAGTGTAGGTTTGAGTGCAGTTATGCCTGTACCTAAAACCAAGGGCAAATATAAAATGTCGGGAAGCGTCAGCTACTCACGAAACGAATCTCACCAGTCGGAAAAATATCACGAATATTATCTAAGCTATTACCGCAAAGAAATGGCACAGGCATCCCTCAACTGGGATTGGGTACAGAAGACCGTAGGTGATTCAACCGGTATAGGTTGGGCTGCCCTCTTGTCAGAAGAAGTGAACGATATTTTGAACAATCCGGGCTCTGAACTTTATCAGAAATATGCCAACGACACCATCTCCGAAAACAATATCTTTACCCTTTTGGAGCGATATGGCACGCATGTCATTATGCAAGGCACTTTTGGAGGCGCTTATTTCACACTCTACAGCCGTGAGGACAACGCTTATTCTACAACAATCTCCAATGACTTGAGCGCATCATTCTCAGTAAAGCAGAAACAAGGACAATTGCCGAGCAACTTTGCCGAATACTATGCCGCTAAAACCGGAAGCAATCAGGTAAATATGTCGTTCGACGGTAGTTATTATACTTCCGATTACGAAGAAGCATCGAATGCCTGGCTGTTCACGATGTCGAAGGGTGGAGATGGAGAAATCGACATGGAGGCATGGGACGGGAAGGTCTCTACTGAAAATAAAGACAAGTGGGTGGCGGTTAGCTTCACCACAACTGGCACGTCGGCATCCGACCCGGGTCTGATTCCTATTTATTACCTGATAGGCGATTCCGCTCGCTATAAGGCCGTAATGGAATACATTGGTCCGTTTGTTGACCGCCAGTCTCAACTGCCCACCGATGACTCACCTGTGCTTCTTGCCGACTTTATGATGAAAACGGCAGAAAACGGACAGCACGCAGGAGAACCTAAATCATTTGTGGCTGAGGACCAGTTTGGCATCAAACGCATCTACTATCCAATGATGGCCAACAAGCATTTTCCCAATTCAAAGTACCATGAACATGGCGCAGAGACCTCGGGAGACGACTTTATCGTGTGCGATGACCATTGTGAGCAGTATTGGTATTACGCTTTGGGACACCGTAAAGATCGTTTTTATGGCATAACTGATATCATCTTTGCAGAGAAAAAAGATGGCTATACGGCGCGTGGAGATGCTAGCGACAAGGATATGGGCGAATTCTGGCCTTGGAAAATTCCGAGTAATAAGGTTCTGGTTAAATTTGCCACTGAAGGTACTTCCGACGATAAACTGATAAAAGCCGTAGGACTAAAATCCGGGAAAGTCTTTGCAAGTTCCGGTGGTTCGGAAATGCGCACACCTTTTGAAACCGACACTTTTTTTGATGATTATTGGAGCAAAAATGTTCAGGGTTCCAGCGAGAATTGGTATCATGGCAGCAATGGTTTCAAGACCTCCAATGAATTCCATCCGGTATATTCGTGCGAACCGATTCGAAAGAATTTACGGGAAATACAACATCCTAAAACGTGGGACTAAGGATAATGAATAAATAGCTATATAGCCATAAAAACAATTTGAGAATGAAGAAGGAATATACATACTTGCACCGTTTTTTCATGTGTGTAGTATTATGCTCTGTCATGTTGGTTTCAGCATGTTCCGATGATGACAATATGAGCGGTAACAACAAAGGGAATAATCTGATTGCCGTCGCTAACGTGCCCAAGCCCAATCCATTCCTTGCCAAGGAACACTATAGCATCACTCACTTCAACTCAGCCCAAACCGATGCTATCCCGTATTTCGTGCCTGACGGTACATGGCACGCTGATCCTTACGCTTGCGAAGGCGGCTGGAGCGGTCCGGTCAACCTCATGACCTTGTCTGCTGCCGTTGACGGCTATATGTGGGGAATGAGCAGCGACCGGGTTTCTTACTATCGCTGTACTGACGGGCGCTTTACCAAGCTGGGTGAAGCTGGATTGCCGGATGGTACGATGAAAACAGAGGAACAGCTGCGCACGCTTTCGGCTAATTACAATTCTCCGAAAGAACTTTATGATGCCATCACACCTTTTACCGGTGAACATCCTATGCATGCCATATCCAGCGGCAACTATGTATTGTGTGACAAAGATAATTATGCCTACACCAATATCGGCACTACTATAGCTCGCTATCGGTTGAAGGAAGCTTCAAAACCAGAAGCAGGTATAGAGTTGGACTCCTATCTTAATATAAAGGATCAGGTGGGTAGCGCATGGGCACTGGTGGGAGTTGTGATGACATACGATGGTTATCTGGTGGCTGCCTACAATTCTGGTATCGTGGTGGTTGATCGAAACCTTTCTGGTGTGGTTGATACTTATTCGCTACCCAACGGACAGGTTCTGACAAACTCCATTGCTGTTGAAGAAGACGGAGGTATTTATGTGGCCAGTAACAGCAAAGAACCTAGTGGAGATGGCCTGATGCAGAAAATTGTATGGCGGGGTGGACATTTGAGCACGGCCGAAGCCGACGGTGCTTGGCAGTGTGCCTATGACGGTGGTCCCACGGCTCCTTCTATCAAGATGGGCAATGGCACGGGATCAACACCGACGCTTATGGGCTTTGGCGACGACGAAGACCACCTTGTAGTTATCACCGATGGAGCCAAGCGCATGAAGATTGTGGCCTTCTGGCGCGATAACATTCCTGCTGATGCCAAAGAAGTGGCCGGCGGACGACAGCGTATTGCCGGATACAAGGAAGTGACCTGCGGACTGCCTTCGTCTACCGAATGGATTCAGAGCGAGCAGTCGGTGGCTTGTGCTGGATATGGAGCCTTTGTGGTGAACAACATCCTCAGCGGTGGAACATCAACCGGTGACAAAGTTGTGGATGTACTTTCTATCGGTCCGCTTATTCCCTCACCATATGGCGTGGAACGTCTGGAATGGAATACCAAAGATAACAAGTGGGAGACAGTTTGGATGAGAGGCGATGTCAGCTCTCCAAGTATGATTCCTGCCATCAGCACTTCTGCCGGAATGGTGTTCGTAAACGGATACAGCCAGAGTGACGGTTGGGAGGTGACAGGTTTGGACTGGAACACAGGTGCTACACGTCACCGTGTCATCTTCGGTAACACCAGTCGTGGCAACGGCACCTATGCCATTATCCAGTATTTCAACAATGGCGATTTGCTCTTCAATTCATGCAGTGGCCCATATCGTGTAAAATTGTAGAAATCGATAATACAATAATTACTAAATCTTTTTTAGAACATGAACATCAAGAATTTGTTATTTGTAGCTATTGCCATGCTACTGTTTGTAGGGTGCTCAGACGATGATGATAGCCCTAATGTAAATGATAAGGAGCTGACAGAAAGTACTTGGAGCGAAACCATGGCAGGTCGCGACGAAGTGCTGGGTCAGTATCCCGACCGATACAGCAATTATTGGGAATATACGTGGAATATAGACGAGGCACAGGATGTGGCACTGAAGATGGAGGGAGAGTTCCCCTATACCCGCTATTGTAGTTTCTCGCTCTACAACGACAATACAGGCGAGGCCATCGGTGGCATCAACGACTATGAAATGGTGCCCGACAACGGCGCGCAGAATCCGTTTGTGGTTACAACCGCCGAAAGGGGCCGCTTTACGGTGTATATCGTACCCGAGACGGCCTCCGAGGTACAAACGGCTGCGCTGGGATGTGAGAACCTCATCAGAGTGCCTGCCGATGTGAAGAAGGCATGCGTAGTGTTCCGCCACTATCTGGGCGAAGATGCCGGTGGCAACGAGCATGAGTTCGGCGGAGTGGATCTTCCGGCGATAAGTGCTGTCAGCCTCACGACAGGCGAGAAAGTCGATTGTCCGGAACATGTCCGCAGCAATGTATACAACCTGAAGTCGCAAGTGTTTACACAGGTGTCCGACGATTTCGCCGACATGCCTTTCTATCTGTCGCCCGTCGGTCGCTACTATCCCAACAACTCCACCAAGTATCTCTATGGCCGCACACGCATACAGGATGACCAGGTGCTCTATTTTTCGTTCATACCGGCTCCTGTGCCGCAGCGTGTGGAGGAAAATGCGGATGCCCCGGCTCGCTATTGGTCGGTGTGCTTAGGCTCGGCGGCCAACACACGCTCGTATCTCTCGCTGTGCGACAAGAACGCCAATGTGGCGTCCGGTGGGGAACTGACCCACTTCGTGGTGGCGCTCAAGCAAAATCCGCGGCTGGCCGAAGTGCAGCAGTATGTGGATGAAAAGAATGCTACCGGCGAGCACTATAATCTCTTCGTGTGGGACCGTGAGAAACTGGATGTGGACGGCAATCCCATCGGCAACGTGATTGCTGTGATGTATCGCAACATTTTGGCCAATAAGAACTGGCGACATTCTATTGCAAAGCTGTGGCCAACCAATTACAAGGACGAGACTGGAGAACCCTACCAGCACATCACAGCGCCACAATGGCAGGTGGCTCACCTGGCTCTCATGGACTATGGCCCGCATGGAATAAAGGTGACGACGGATGAGTTCCTGTCGCGCGTGCCATTCAATAATGCGGAATCCTATTATCCCATAGTGAAGGGTGATGAGACGCTCGAAGTTGTCTTTACAGATGAGGCGAGCTTTTATGAAAACTTCCAGATATATGATGTCAAAGACGGAAGAACCATTGACTTTAACAAGCAGATAGCACTCACGGTAAGGCATTCGAAAACGAACAGACTGGTATACATCGAGCCACTGTATCTCGTTAAAAATGGGAACACTCTTGAATACACCTACTGTATAAAAGATTATGGAGATTTAGGCAGTTCCACCAGTGTTCCCTTCTCGGTGATAGGAATAGACAAGAAATGGGCCGACTGCAAAGTCGTGTTCAAAGCCGTCAGCAGTCCTCCGGCGGAATAACTGTTCTTTCACATTAGAGACTCATACATAATTGACAAGCTAACTGTGGAGTAATATAAAAAACAAGCATGTATGTCCGAAGATTGCTATACCAGTAAGTAATCTTCGGACGTATTTCTTATCGAAGGTTTCAGTGAATTGTTTTACATGATTACCGGGTGCGAATATACATATATTATTCCACCATCCACCGCTCAATGTTCCGTGTCTCAGATGAGAAGTTTACGCCAATCTTGAATAGCTTGCGTTCATCGTTGGCGAAGGGCGTATTGTTTCTCGTCGATCTGCCGTAAGGCTTCCTCGGCTGTGCCGTTTAATTTGAACTCCATGATGTAAATGTAACGATCGGTCTGCAAAACGAGGTCGATACGGCCATTCGAGGTGTGATATTCCACCTTAGTGTACAGCCCGACCAGTCGGAAGACGATGAAAAGTACATTTTGGTAATGCAGTTCCGTGTCCCGTTCCGGCTTTTGCCCGGCGATCACCTCGTAAGGGGTATCGGCGAAGAAGCTTTGTAGGCGGCGGAAGAATGCGCCGTAATCGCCGCTTTCCACTTCTTGGACAAAACGTCCTATCTCGAAGGGGGGCTTTGCGGCGCTTATGTTCGTGTAGAAAGGGAAGAGATATTTGACAAAGCCTTCTTCCACCTCTAGGTTCGGGAAACCTTATTTATAGATGCCGAAACGGGGGGCATAATCCTTGATCGTAAGATATCCACTTTGGTAGATGACGGGTATGGGATTGTTCGAGGCGGAGTCGATGCTGTTGAGCACATTGGTGTCAGTCTCCGTGTTGGCCATCTCGTAGAGGTCGTAATGGGTGTGCTTGAGCAGCTCCACGAGGTAGGAGGGTGTCCCGGTCTCGAACCAGTAGTCTCCGAATTCCATCTTAGCGAAGGTATTCAATAGGCTGAATGGATTGTATATACCCTCGGACTTGGCAGTGAA
>JALFCG010000052.1 GCA_022771265.1 Prevotella sp. | reverse complement strand
TTGCGCGAAGGCAGGAAGCAGCTCAGGCACTTCTGTCCTGAGATTACCGACGAGGCTGTATGGCAGGCTTGCAACATCAGCCGTAGAAAATTTTACGAAGTCTAAAGAGGTATGATTCACGCCTTCGAAGCCTACCTCCCCCTAATCCGCTACTTCTCCCTCCACCTTCCCCACCCCCAACGCCAGGAGTTCCTTGCCAACTGCATGGAGGCTATGTTGGGTGACGGGTAAAAAAAAAGAAGATAAACAAGCGAATTCCAATTTTTTTTTGTAACTTTGCCGACGAATAAAAGACATTAGTGACACTAAATGTTTTGCGGATATGGAAACGAAACGACTGAAACGATTGCCCGTGGGCATACAGACATTCTCCGAGGTGATTGACCTTGACTGTCTTTACATAGACAAGACTGAGTATATCTGGAACATGATACACCTCAGCAACTACATCTTCCTGAGCCGTCCGAGGCGGTTCGGAAAGAGCTTACTCGTATCTACACTTCAGGCGTATTTCGAGGGTAGGAAGGACTTGTTCAAGGGACTCTTTATAGAGACTATAGAGAAGGAGTGGACGGAATATCCTGTGCTGAGGATCAGCTTGGCTTCTGGCAAGCACATGGAGAAGGACCAGTTGGAACGATATCTTCTCTACATATTGGAAGAGAACGAAAGGCGTTTTGGCATAACCTCTGACTCCAAAGACCCTAATGTTAGATTGAAAAACCTGATAGCCAGTGCATACGAAAAGACTGGCAAAAAGGTTGTCATACTTATCGACGAGTATGATGCCCCATTACTTGACGTGGTGCATGAGGAGAAGACGTTGCCAGTGCTGCGCAATGTAATGCGCAATTTCTACTCGCCCTTGAAAGACTGCGACCCATATCTCCAGTTTGTCTTCCTAACCGGTATAACGAAGTTCTCGCAACTCAGCATCTTCAGTGAGCTTAACAACTTGAAGAACATATCCATGCGCCCAGACTATGCCGGAGTGTGCGGTATAACAGCGGAGGAGATGCTAACCGCCATGTCCGACTACATCGACGACTTCGCCGAGGCTCAGGAGATAACACGTGAAGGAGCAATAGAGGGACTGAAGAAACAGTATGACGGCTATCATTTCACATGGCCTTCACCCGATGTATTCAACCCTTTCAGTCTTCTCAACGCGTTCCAAGACCACGACTACACCAACTATTGGTTTGGTTCGGGCACTCCTACATATCTTATCGAGATGCTTAGGAAGTTCAATGTCGTGCCGTCGGATATGAATAAGATGCAGACCCTTGCCTCTGATTTCGATGCACCGACTGAAAATATGGCGAGCATCACGCCATTGCTTTATCAGAGCGGCTATGTAACCATCAAGGACTTCAACAGGGCAACGCGTCTTTACACCCTCGACATTCCGAACACTGAGATTCGTGTGGGACTGATGGACAGCCTACTGCCCAACTATGTCAGCATGCGTAAGGAAGCGGGAAATACGACCATCGCCAAGATGTATCTTGCCCTGCTCAATGATAACCTCGACGAGATGTTCCACCTGCTGCAGGCATACCTGCTCACTGTGCCATATTGCGACAATGCCAATTCCGAAGGTCATTACCAGCAGCTGCTCTACGTCATCTTCTCGCTTTTCGGAAGATATGTCGAAGTGGAGGTCCATACACCTACAGGCCGTGTGGATATAGTGATGAAAACCGACAAAGCCCTATATCTCTTTGAACTCAAGCTAAATATGTCAGCCCAGGCTGCAATGAAACAGATAGACCTTAAGGACTACGCCTCAAAGTTTGCCCTCTCAGGCCTGCCAATAGTGAAGGTAGGGATAAACTTCGATCCCGAACGCCGGACAATAGGTGACTGGAAGGTTGAAGACGCTTAGTGTTGGACGACGAGTAAAGTATAGGAGCGAAAATATACAGCATGAAGAATTATGGACAACTATATAGAGATATTCGAACGTCTTTGGGAACACTCGGAGAATGAAATAGTAGAGTTCAAGAAAGCAGAATCCAACTTTGATATTGACGAGTTGGGGCGCTACTTCTCTGCCTTAAGTAATGAAGCCAACTTACGTGAATGCGAAAATGCCTGGATAGTATTTGGTGTGTGGGACAAAGACCACAAAGTTGTCGGTACCAACTTTAAGAATGGCGAAGTAGCATTGAACAAACTGAAGCAAGATATGTCACAACATACGACGGACAATCTGATATTCCGTGAGATTGTACCTGTTGAAATTGAAGGTAAGCGTATACTGTTGTTCAAAGTGCCTGCTTCGCCTCGCAATATCGTGATGTGCTGGAAAGGCATAGCTTACGGTAGAGACGGCGAAAGCCTAAAACCTTTAAACCAGGCCAAACGTGATGCCATACGCCAACAACCGCCACTACCCGACTGGTCAGCCCAGTTAGTGCCTAATGCCACTATCAACGATTTGGACGAACTGGCAGTAGCTACAGCAAGAGTGATGTTCAAGAAAGTTCATGTTTCAAATATTCCAAGCGCCGAAGTGGATTCATGGAGTGTGGAGGATTTTCTTGCACACAGTATGATGATGCGTGACGGGAAATTGACTCGCGCTGCCATATTACTTTTGGGCAAGCCTCTATCCATACAGAAAATACATCCAGCCGTGGCACAGATTACATGGACATGGCAAGACGACGAAGACATCGTGCTCGACTATGAGCATTTCACTATACCATTTATTTTGACGGTAGATAAGGTACTGAGCAAGATAAGGAATAAGACCATGCGCGAGCTTCCCGGTGGCACTCTATTCCCTGATACTATGAAACAGTATGATGAATATACTATACGCGAAGCTCTCCATAACGCCATAGCCCATCAGGATTATTCTTTGCAACAGCGCATAGTTTTTGTGGAAGGACCTGATACACTCTATTATGGCAATGGTGGCAGCTTTATTCCCGGTACTATTGAAAATGCTCTTGAACACAAGGGACCGCAATTTCATTATCGCAATGAATGTCTTTGTCGGGGAATGGTCAATTTCAACATGATTGACACCGTTGGTCGTGGAATCAAGAAGATATACACAGAACAGAGAAACCGTTTCTTTCCAATGCCAGATTATGACATTGACAACGAAAAACGCACCGTAGGTGTAACTATCTATGGAAAAATGATTGATGACAAATATACCAGTCTGCTCAAACGAGAAGCAACACTCACACTGAAAGAATGTCTTTGGCTCGATGCGGTGCAGAAGCATCGACCGATAACCAAAGAGGCTGTCAAGCACCTTCGTGGAAAAGGATTGATCGAAGGACGCTCACCAAACTTTACTATCTCATTGTCTGTAGCAAAGATGACGCACCAAATTGGCAACTATACGAAAGAAAAAGGTTTGGTTGAAAACAGTATTAAAAAATTAGTTCTTCAGTTGGCTTATAACGCAGGAAAAGAAGGATTTAAACGTAGGGATGTTTATGATGGATTACAACATGTGTTTCCTTCCTCAAACTCTTATGATGAGATAAACAGAAAAATCGGCAGGCTATTGGTAAAAATGTCTAATGAAGGACTATTGATAAAGTCTGAAAGTGGCAAACTGTGGCAGATCACCTATAAAGGGAAACAAGAATTTCAAGATTAAACATAATAATCGGTCGTTTTTCGGTCGATTTTCGGTCGTTTTTCGGTCGTTTTTCGG
>JALFCG010000048.1 GCA_022771265.1 Prevotella sp. | reverse complement strand
CGATTTCTCTTTTTAAGCCTGTTTTTATAGATTTTAAAGCCCTCTATGGCTCAATAATTCTATTTTTATAAGATTCATAGATGCGATTAATTTTGAACACCTACTTATGGATAAGAAAAAGAAAAAGAAAAAAGAGGGAGAAAAAAACATGAAACCTTCGTTATTATGTTTATCTTGATTCTGGCAAACAAACCATTCGTTATTTTCGCGTAGTTCCTGATGACCAGGAACTGGTCTGTAAGTTGTGAGAATATTGTCTCAATCCTCTTTCTTGCCTTTGCAAACGGAATGAATGTCGGTTTCCAATCCTTTTGGTTGAGCCGATACGGACACTCCTGTCTTATGTGTGCAGTTTCGAACAAGTCAAGCTGTACGTCAGCTCCAATATACCCTTTGTCACCATAGATGCTACAGTCGTGATAAGTATGTTTTACATCCTTCATATAATGGAGATCAGCCACACTTGCCTTTGACAGATCATAGGAATGGATAACTCCACTTAACCCACAGAGTGCGTGTAACTTATAACCAAAATAATACATTTTCTGCGAAACACAGAAGCCGAAGTCGGGAGATTGCGAGAAATTGCCGGTTAAAAACAAAAAAACGGACAAGACACTGTGACTTCTTGCGTCTGTCACCTCTGTCTTGTCCGCTTGTTATGTCTTGAAACCAGAGTAGGGGGAGGTGGTATTGGGTATGTCCGCAGCCTCCTTAGGGCGTGGCGGAAGTAGTAGTTCCCGTTCGTCCCCTTTGCTTGTGGCTCTTATTGCAGTACTTCCTGCTTTTGGTCGTGTACATAGTGCGACCCTGCTGCTTTGAGAAATTCGGCTTTTAGCTTCTTCACCAGTTTCGGGTTCTGTGCCGAAATGTCGGTCTGCTGCGCTGGTTCGGCAGTCAGGTCGTAGAGCGAGTAGTGATCAACAGTTCCGAGTTCGTTACCCGTAGCGTTGGTCTTAGGTCCGCTGTATGGCGGTATGAGGGCGTAACGACCGCTGCGGTATGCCAGACGGCCGCTTGCCTCCACCACATAACCCTTGCGTCCCTTGTCGCTCTTGCCGAGGAATGTGTCGAGATAGTCCTGCGAGTCGAGTCCATCGGGTATCTTCTCGCCTATCATGCGTGCGAACGATGCGAGCAGATCCTGCTGTGTCACGAGTGCGTCGGTGGTGAAGTGGGCGATTTTTCCCTTCCAGTACATGAAGAAAGGCACGCGTGTGCCAGCCTCAAACAGGCTGTACTTGCCGCCGCGGAGTCCGCCGTTGGGGTCGTGTATGGAGCGTGTTCCGCCGGCGCCGTCCTCATATCCGTCATCGAGTACGGGACCGTTGTCGCTTGTGAATATCACGATAGTGTTGTCATCCAGACCTTTCTCCTTCAGATACTTCATAGTCTCGCCCACGCACCAGTCGGCTTCTATCACCACATCGCCGCGTGCTCCCGTGGCCGACTTGCCCTCGAACTGCGATGCCGGGACGCGTGGAACGTGCGGCTCGTGCAGTCCGTAGTAGAGGAAGAACGGCTTGCCCTGCGGCACAGTGTCGATGTAAGCCTTCACTTTGGCGAGTATGTCGGCAGCCATGGTCTTCTCGTTCCAGATGGCACTCTTGCCGCCTTTCATGAATCCTATGCGTGGAATGCCGTTAATCACAGCGTTCTGATGTCCGTGACTCCAGTGCATCTTCACCAGTTCGGGGTTGTTCACGCCGGTGGGTTCGCCCTCGAACGGGTGTTCATAATCTACGGAAATGGGGTCGTTGGGGTCGAGGTTGGCCACGCGTCCGTTCTCGACATACACCGTAGGCACACGATCGACGGTGGCGGCGATGAGGTAGGTGTAGTCGAACCCGATGGCGTTGCCCGACGGTGTTATCTGTCGGTTCCAGTCAATCTTGCCCTCGCCCATGCCCAGATGCCACTTGCCTATGGCGGCGGTGGAGTAGCCGGCGTGCTGGAACATCTTGCCAATGGTGAACTGGTCGGTGCCGACGAGCAGCGGAGCATCGCCTGGCAGAATCTTGGCATCGTCGTTACGCCACGGATACATGCCCGTCATGAGGCCGTAGCGCGACGGTGTCGATGTGGCAGACGAGGCGTGTCCGTTGGTGAAGCAGGCACCGTTCTGCGCCAGGAAGTCGATGTTGGGTGTCGAGACGGTGCGGTTGCCGTAGGCACTCACATCGCCCCAGCCCAGGTCGTCGGCTATAATTATTATCACGTTGGGTCTTTCTGTCGCCCCTGCCGACATCGGCATCGCCGCCAATGAAGCCAGAGCCATGATGTTGTTCCTGTTCATGTCAGTATCTTGTCGTTAGTTATTTCATTCTGTATATGGTGAACGATTTCTCTGCTACGGTGATTGTCGGCGTTGATTTCACGAATAGTTCGCGTCTTTCCTCGGGATTGACGGCATTTGGATTGTCGGGAGTAGCGCGCTGGTCGGGTTTTGCGGTGAGTGTGGTGATGTCGGCTCTGCCGGTGAACTTCCTGCCGTTCAGGTTGAGGGAGAATGTGGCAGGGGTGTTGCCGAGGTTTATTATCTTCACTATGTACTCTCCCGTCCGTGTGTCTTTGCCTGCTGTCACGAAGAGATTCTTTTCGCCTTCGGTGTTTGACACGTCATACACCACATCCACAGTGTTGTCGCGCAGCATCTTGCACAGATGGTAGTTGAAGGTCTTCACGCTTTGTGTGGACGAGTTGAGAAGCATGGGCTGAAGGTCGCCACGGTTTATGCACTCCCAGTTGCGCATCAGTGGTCGGTCTGCCATGATTGGCTTCAGGTCGGCGTTGCGTTCCAGTGCCATCTTGAATATGCCTTCGGCGAGTATGGCAGTAGGGTATTGTCCCACCGGACCGCCCACACCGTTGCCCATGATTCCGAGTTCGGCTATGTAGAGGCGTATGCCCTGCCGCTTGTAGTGGTCGAAGCGGTGGAAGTTGTCGATGGCCCACTGCACGTTGCGGTAGTAGTGCTCGTCGAACACTTCAATTTCCTTCTTGTCCACAAACTTGTCAATGTCCTCCTGCTGGCGGTCGTTCAGCGTGCTGTTGGCAATATATATAAGGTGTGGATAACGCTCTTTGAGAGCTTTGTAAATCTGATGGTATTTCTCGTAATACACGGGTCCGAAGTCTTCGTTTCCTATTTCGACATATTTCAGAGGGAACGGTTCGGGATGTCCGTTTTCGGCACGCATGGCTCCGTACTTGCTGTCTGTGGGACCAATGGCATACTCGATTGCGTCCAAGGCATCCTGAATGTAGTAGTTCACATCGGTGGGTTTGTGCATGAAGTTGCCGTCCTTGTCGCGCTTCACCCATTCCGTGCAGACCATGCCCACGGGTATGACATACATGGCGTTGCATCCTAAATACTCGCAAAGTTCATAGAACTCGTGCATGCCGAGTCCGTCGCTGCGGTAGTGTGGTTCCCACTTTCCCCACTGTCCTGGGCGCATGGCGATGTCGCCCACTGTCTTTTTCCAGTGGTTCATGGTCTCTTCATTCACTCCGTGTATGTTGCATCCGCCGGGAAAACGCAGGAAATCGGGGCGGTAGTCCTTGAGGTTCTGCACTATGTCGGCACGGAATACCGACTTGCCGCCATCGTAAGTGTCGCCGGGAAACATCGACACCATGTCGAGTTGCAGTGTGCCTTTCTTTGTCGGGACAATGCGCAGCATACCGTCGGCTACGCTCTTCTGGGCGGTGAGTGTCACGTTGTGCTTCTCCCAGGAGTCTCCATTCCTTAGAGTTATGGTTACCGGTGTTGAGCAGGGTTTGCCGTCCTTGTCGGCAAGGCACACTTCAAGCGCGCCTTCATACTGCCTGGCAAGCGCGTAGAGCGACAACCGGTAGCCTACGCCCTGCTTGAAAGCCATACCGAAGTAGCCGGTGTTTACGATGGCGGCATCGCTTCCGTTGCTTATGTCTTCAAGCACATCAATGCGCATGGAGTGGCTGTTGTTGGCGTTCAGAGGGTTGTCGCTGGTGCGCTTTACGCGTATCGGCGAATTGGTGAGCGGCAGAGTGAGCCATCCCACGAGCGGGTCTATCTGGTAAATCTGCTTTATGGGTTGCTTGGGGTTGGGCATGTCGGCATACATCCCGTCCTTGATAATGAGTCCTTCGGGCAGGTTAGCCTCCTCGAAGTTGCGGTTGCGCACAAGTTCTGCATACAGACCTCCGTCGCCTATCATGCCTATCTCCTCATAGTGCCAGCCGTATTCCACGCGCTGCACTTTCTTGGCTTTCTTCGTGTTTACAGTTACAATATCTGTGGCTAAGGCTTCTGGCGTTGCGGAAAACAGCATCATTGCAGATAGAAAAGATGCGGCTGCTGGTAGGTTCCAATAATGTTTCATGATTTTTTGAGTGTGTTTAAGTTTTTTTGGAAAAATGAAATAGGATTGTATAAAGACATACGGCTATTCTCACGATGCCTGAATCCACGGCGAGAACGTGCTGACATACACATGAAAGCGTTTCGTTCATCGGCGTTTTTCTTCGGTCGCACACCATATTGTTCATGTACAGTGTGCATCCGCGGGGATTGTTGTCGTTTGTAATAGCCATATGTCTGATTTTCTTACTGTTTGATTCTATATACTCTGAAGGTCTTGGCAGGAAGCGTGTCGCTGAGTGTTGAACATGCCGTCTTGTCGTCGCCGTCGGCGGTAACGGTTTGCGATATCTGCAACGGAAGGAGTGTGCCTTTAGCCTCATATCTTCCATTATTAAGATGTAGCTGATGAGCCACCGCCCTGTTGCCGGGCTGCTTGAGGAGCAGCGTTGCCTCAATGTCTTGCGCATTAGCCTGCAAGGGCGCAAAGATGATGACCGAGAGCAACAGAGCCTTCCACAATTCTTTCTTTTTGTTCATATATTTGTTCTTGTTTTTAATCATTAGGACATGTTGTTTTGTTGTCTGTCGTAAAATTACTCCTTACCTTTTTATAATAATAACATAGGCGGGTCTAAAAATGGAAAAATCAGACCAAAACGGCGATTTTTCTTGTTTTGAACCGTTTTTTAAGCAAAAGAAGCCTTTTTAGGCTCAATATTTCTATTTTTCTGGAATGTAAAATACCGAAAAGAGAGTGTTTCCTTACATTTATTTTAAAAAAAAGCATGGGGCAATAATATACCTCAAATAAAAAAAAAGCCCGCAAACAAACGCTGTGCCGAATTTTTCCGTATCTTTGCCCAAGAAAGGCTGCACATCGCGCACAAAGGCGCAGAATGATCATTATATAAAATTCGATATATGAGAAACCTTTTTGTTTTAGTTCTGCTGGCCATCACGTTAGGCTGCAACTGCGCCCCATTAAAACGAGGCTCGCAAGATGATTTCAGAGCCATGCGCGACAGTATGGTGAACACATTTCAGCAAGGAATGTTACAGCGTGACACGTCTTTAGTCATGCAGTCATGGCGTATGTCCGAAAATTTGCTTCAAGTGGATAAAACCCACAAAGAGAATATCTACCACCACAGGGCAGTCGTCATGGCGTGGCTCGGCAGGAAGAAAGAGGCAATAGAGAACAGATGGCTCGAGATTCAGTGCATGACCGACAGCAATCCTGACAAACTTGTTTATATGGCTAAGAAATATACCATTGAAAACAAAAAAGACAGCGCACATTATTACATTTCCAAATTGTTGGAATTTTGTGACAGTAATAAGGACAAACATTATAATGACCAAAAAAGCCACGAAGGTTATATGGCATATTTAAAACTGATTGCCATTTCCCTAAATGAAGGACCAGCGAAAGGAAAGGAGTTTCTTGACAAACAGTTGAAGAAAGATCCTGGCAACGACTTGTACAAATATCTGAAAGACAATTGGAAAGATTTTTTGAAATATCTAAATGACAAGACATAGACAAAGAGACATAAATAAACTTTCAACAACGGAGAGAGAATAAGGTCTTGAAAGCTACAACTATAAAACATTTGCCATTAGCGACTAAAATAATAAAGAAATGGAAAACAAGGACATAATCAGGCTTGTGGACTACGCCAAATACAGAAAGGCAGAGAAAGTTCTTGCGGCGCTGCTGCAAGAGAAGCCGACTGATTTTTTCTATCTGTCAGTGATGGGAGAGGTTTTGTTCTGCAAAGGGAAATACGAAGAGGCACTGTCATGTCTGGAGGAATCAGGAAAATGGAATCCTGACTTTCCACTCACCATATATTATAAAGGAAGGACGCTCCTGTGCCTCGACCGCTTCGCCGAGGCCCAGGAGTGCTTTGACCGCTTCATTGGGCTTGACGTCAAAAATGCGGTTGACCCAAGCCATGGCGTCACAAGACGCACACTGGAGTCGTTGCAAAACGACGCACTGTTTGTAAAATCACGCTGCTGTTGGTGCCAATACTGCATTGAAGAGGCTGAGACTTGGGCAAGACGGCATCTTGAGGGAAGACGCAAAGGGCTGAAAAGTGAATATTCAAAAAAATATGTCATGAATTTCCTGCGCGAACTCAAATACACACGGCGTAACCCAGAGGACAGGTACAAGGATTTCAATGAAGGAGTGGCGACAATAGCACAGGGGCACCGAATTTCCAAGCACATAGACAAGCTGAGTGAACAAGGCGATATTGAAAAACTGATAAAATATCTCAAGCAAAAGACACGCGAATTTCCAAATGATTATTATCTTTGGACAATAATGTCGGAGTACTGCTATGACAACGGCATGAAGGAACTATGCATGGAAAGCGCAGAAAGGGCACATTCCATCAATTACGAGGAAGACGACATGCTTGTGGTCTACGACTACGGCAGTGCCTTGTATCTCAACGGAAGATATGACGAGGCCATTGCAGAGTTCGACAAAATTCTCACCAAGGACATCAACTTCATAGCCTACGGCGAACACGGGGAAGGTATGAGGTGGACAAAAAAGCTGTTGGCAGATGCAAGGGAACTTAGAGCCGATTGCATCAAGCATAGAGATGGTTTGAAACTTTAACTTTCATTTATCAGAAATATTGTGTTCTCGGCTTTTCAATTGCTGAACGCAATAAAGGTAACTGAGGTATTGTAACGCGGCAAATACAATCATTACAAAATTTGACAATGAGCGACAAGAATGTAGGAAAAATACTTGCAGCATGGAACCCTTTGGACGTTCCAAGCTACATTGCGGAAGACGAATACTCTTCATACATCCCCATACTGAAAGGTATGGGTGAAGCAGAAATATATGAATGGCTGCAAAGTTTCATAAAAGAGAATTTAAGCGTAAAGTAAATAAGCCCACAAAATGAGACGATACTCAGAAAGGTTGCTGCCTGCTTGTTCGCAGCCATACAACACAAGTAATTATAAATACATTTTGATCCAATGAGAACAATCCTTATTATCGTTATGAGCCTGCTGTGCCTGGGGGCACATGCCGGCAACAATTCCAAAAAGAAACCGTCCAAAAACCTTACTTGCTGTAAGGTGTACCTAAAGGACGGCACTGTGCATGAGGGCTACCTGGACATCTGGTTCGACAACTCGATAGACATTGTACGGATAAACGACTACAACGCGAAGCTGTTCTCCAAGTCGAAGAAATGGAACGAGAGCCTAGTGGACAGCGTGGTCACATGGCCAGAAGCATATCCGCAGTTCACCTTGCGGTGGGTGCCGATAAAGGCTAAAATGTTCTACATAGGGCAGCAGCATGAGGTGCTCACGCCGTACCGCATATTCATGCTCCAGATATTCGAGGGCCGTAACGTGTCGGCATACATCGTAAACAACCGCGTGTTCGGCAAGAGAGTGGTGTACTATGCCCCTGGCATGACGGAGGGCCATGCCATCTTCAAGTTCGACGGCACGCTTACCGAGAAACGACGCAAGACTCTGAAGGAGGAATTCAAGGACTACCCCTTAATGACAGATTTCATAGATCGTATGCAGAAGGACGCCCTAAAGAAAAACCTCATGGCCTTCTTCATACGTCTGGATGAGGCCATGGGCGAGGGCAAAGCAATAAATAACTCAGCGTATTGAGTAAAAAATCATTTAACCCAAATCGGTCGTTAGGGCTTGCTTGGATTTTGGATTTTTAGAAGAATGGATTTTGTTTGGCTTTTAATGAGTAATAGCGAGCTATTGCGAATTAAAAACAAGCAAAAGACACCTTATAAAAACCAAAAGACTGC
>JALFCG010000163.1 GCA_022771265.1 Prevotella sp. | reverse complement strand
GACGCGTACCACGTTGCCCACGACATTGTCGCCGTCCTTGATGCTGGTGACCTTGCGGATGTCGAGGCGCACGCTGGCATAGAACTTGAGGGCGTTGCCGCCGGTAGTCGTCTCGGGGTTGCCGAACATGATGCCGATCTTCTCGCGCAGCTGGTTGATGAAGATGCAGGTGGTGTTGGTCTTGTTGATGGTGGAGGTGAGTTTGCGCAGGGCCTGGCTCATCAGACGTGCCTGGAGGCCCACCTTGTTGTCGCCCATGTCGCCTTCTATTTCCGCCTTGGGGGTGAGGGCCGCCACGGAGTCGATGACGATGATGTCGATGGCCGACGAGCGGATGAGTTGGTCGGCAATTTCGAGTGCCTGTTCGCCGTTGTCGGGCTGTGAGATGAGCAGGTTTTCTACGTCCACGCCGAGTTTGGCGGCGTAGAAGCGGTCGAAGGCGTGCTCGGCGTCGATGAAGGCGGCTATGCCGTCGGCCTTCTGTGCTTCGGCGATGGCGTGGAGGGCCAGGGTGGTCTTACCCGAACTTTCGGGACCGTAAATCTCGATGATACGTCCGCGGGGGAAGCCGCCAACGCCGAGGGCGGCATTGAGGCCGATGCTGCCGGTGGGGATGACATCCACTTTTTCCACCTGCTCGTCGCCGAGCTTCATGATAGAGCCTTTGCCGTAGTCTTTCTCAATTTTGGCCATAGCGGCCTGCAGGGCACGGAGTTTGTTCGACACATTGTCAGCGCCCTCTATGGTTTCTTTCTTTGCCATGGGGTATCGGGGATTGTTCTGCTTGGTTGGTGTTTTCAGAAAATGGACGGTGTGTCATAATAGCCAATCTGCTGCGTTGCTATCGTCTTCGGACTTGGTCATGTACTTCACGGTACACTTCCTGCGCCCTCAGCCTCAGCGCCTTGCATCTTGACCATTCTGACGCACCTTCGCGTGTGCATCAGAATTTGCATTTTGACACACCCTCATGCAGGCAAAGATAACGATTCCTTTTGGCTTGCGCGAAAAATTGCCGCCCTATTCTTTGCCCGTGCTGCAAAAACAGTACTCACAAAGACAGCACTTACTGCCGCAGAAGAACGGGTACCTCTCATGGCAGAAGCATCAAAGCGGGCTATAACTTGGCGCAATCTGCCAAAAATATAGAGATTGCGCCAGGTTATAAGGCTATAACTCGGCGCAATCGTATGTTTTTGCTAACTTTGCGCCATCACATAAACATTAAGGATATGGAAAGAACCATTATTGGGCGTGAAAAAGAGAAGAATGAGTTGAAGAGGATCATTTCTTCAAACCAGTCGGAGTTTGTCGTTATTTATGGCAGACGGCGTGTTGGCAAGACTTTTCTTGTAAAGGAATTGCTGGAAAGCAAGTTTACCTTCAGAGTGACGGGCAAGGAGAACGCAAATCTTACCGACCAACTATTGAATTTCGCCTATGCTCTGGAAGATTTCTTTAGTGTTGACCAGCGACCTAAGCGTTGGACAGAGGCCTTCAGAATGCTTTCCAAGAACATCGAAAAACTGGGAGAAGGCCCAAAAATCATTTTTATAGACGAGCTTCCCTGGCTTGACACACCAAAGTCTTGCTTTCTTGGAGCGTTGGAGTATTTTTGGAACAACTGGGCTTATTATCGGAATGACATTAAACTGATAGTTTGTGGATCGGCTACGTCGTGGATGTTAAATAAACTGGTTGATGCCAGAGGTGGGCTCCATAACCGAGTGACCCACAAGATGCTGGTTTCACCTTTCACCCTTGAGGAAACGGAGCGATACTTTCAAAGCAAGGGCTTCAACTATGAGAGGCCTGAGATTATAGATTGCTATATGGCAGTCGGCGGAGTTGCTTACTATCTGTCGCTGTTTAGCCGGGACAAGAGCGTGGCAGAGAACATCAACACCCTATGTTTTTCCAAAGGCGGAGAATTGACCGACGAGTTCAGTAAACTATACGACTCTCTTTTCAAAAAGGCAGAGAATCATATTGCTGTCATCAATGTACTCAGCGGCAGTCGGAAGGGCATGACACGTCTTGAATTAATCAGTAAGGCGAAGCTGCCGAATAACGGCAATCTCACCACGCTGCTTAAGGAATTGGAGACTTGCGAGTTCATCCGTTCGTATCAGCCCTTTGGCAAAGAAAAAAAGGACAAAATGTTCCAACTTACGGATCAGTTCTCCCTCTTCTATCTCCACTTTATGAAGTCCGGAGGCAACTACGGCAAGAATTATTGGATGCAGAAGATAGGCAAACCGGAATACACAGCGTGGTCGGGCTATGCGTTTGAGACAGTCTGTCTGCACCACATCGAACAGATAGTAAACGCATTGGGAATCAGCGGAACCTATTACTTGCCCTGCTCTTGGTCTTACCGCCCATCAGAGGCTGTCAAAAATGATGAAAATGTAGATGAAGATTTGAAGAGAGGAGCTCAGATAGACCTGCTGATTGACAGGAACGATAAGACCGTCAGCGTTTGTGAAATGAAGTATTCTGACCAAGAATATGAGATAACAAGGGCCTATGCCAACCACGTAGAGGATAGGCTCCGCACATTCCGAAAGGTGACGAACACGAAGAAGTCTTTCTCCGTCGTTTATGTAACTCCTTTCGGACTTCACAATAACATGTACGCGAGGAAAGTCAACAAGCAGGTAACGGCAGATGATTTATTCATGAAGGGGTAGTGTTTGCCATGCGCCCCATTGTCTTGCGTCATTTATTAAGTGTTAAGCGGGCGATGGGGCGCTTGGGGTGACAGTTATTTACTAAATTTGCAGGGCTGTTGCCACACGGGGCGGTGTGTCATAATAGCCAATCTGCTGCGTTGCTATCGTCTTCGGGCTTGGTCATGTACTTCAGTACACTCCCTGCGCCCTCATCCTCAGCGCCT